>JAKMGR010000583.1 GCA_022424805.1 Verrucomicrobiales bacterium | reverse complement strand
CTCTTAACGCAGGCAGTCGCAGAGTTGTGCGGCGAGACCGTCACAGTCGTCGCGAGCGGGCGAACGGACGCCGGAGTCCACGCGAGCGGCCAGGTCGCGCATTTTGATTTGGAGTCTCCTCACGATTACGACGATCACTTTATTGACGGGCTGAACACTCATCTTCCCGGGGCGATTCGAGTTCATCAGTTCGGGCCGGTTCCGAGTACCTTCCATGCGCAAAAGGCTATCCGGAAACAATACAGCTACTACTTTCAACAAGGTGCCGCGAACCTTCCTCACCTCAGCCGCTACACCTTCTGGGATCGCTACGCCCTCGATGAAGTGGCGATGCAAGTTGCCCTGCAGCCCCTGGTGGGAAAGCACGATTTCCTCGGGTTCAGTAGCACAGGTGCCAATGTCTCATCCACCGTTCGCGAAATCCACGAAGTGGAGGTGATGCGGAAAGCGATTCCTCTGCCGGGTTACTTTGATGCCAGGGATCAATCCCTGATCCAGGTTCGGATTCTCGGATCGGGTTTTCTCAAGCAGATGGTGAGAACGATTGCCGGAACCCTGAAGCAGATCGGAGAAGGCCGACGACGTGCGGAGGAAATGGAGAACATTCTCCAGAGCCGCGACCGCGAACTGGCTGGCCCCACCGCTCCGGCGTGTGGCCTCTGGCTTGATCGGGTGTGGTACGAGCCGCAGCCAGGTGTCGATTTTCTGAATGGTCCGGGGTGAGCTCGCTCCGAATGGTAAGGTCAATGGAGAGGCATAATTCGCATTCCGTCCCCAAGTCGGTTAGACTGCGCTACTCTATGCGCCTTCACCAAAACCAACTCTGGACCAAAGACGGGGAACTGTATCGAATCGTTCATCTTGAGCGGCTCTCTGTCGACTACAAGCAGATCAATCCGGAGAACCACGAAGAGGGCGTTCATTTTTCTGTGACGAAAAAAGAATTCTGCCGTCTCATCAAGGGTGCCAAGGAGGTGCAGCTGAAGGATGTTCCCGAGCGTTAAGATTCCTCGGATAAGGGTTTCGATTTTACGAGGAGGCTATCGAAGACCGGAGTCGTATCTGGCGCTGCTGCTCCTTTTTCATCACGCTGCCACCGCACAATCCTGGTCGCTCGATCCTGACAAAGCCATCAAGTTGGACGCTGCTGTGGAGCGGGAAATGGATTCGCAGGAATTGGTGGGAGTCGGAATCGGTGTTCTTCGGCACAGAACGCCTCGTTTCTGAAATCGAATCTGTTAGTTTGTTAGGCAGGTGTTCGCTCGGTGCCCAACGACCGATGGAAGATTCCGAATGCATTCGGGGCATGCCGGAAAACAGTGACATGATGGTGTCCGCGTGGGACGGAGAGAAGCTCATTGGCATCGCTCGATCAGTGACAAATTTTCACTAGGACTGCAGCAGCTTACCCAGGAGAAACTCGGTCCTCATTGCATACTGCATTTGATCTCGGCTCCAGCGTCCAACGAATACTATTCGGCAATCGGATACGAATCCTGCGACCGATGTTGGACCTTGCCGCGAGATCGCGAAGTGGGATTTTTGTAGGGGGATGCCGTCAGGCATCTGGAGGGGCAAGCTCCGCCTTGCCCGCGAACCACATTAGGACGGAATTCACGGATGCTGAATCAGTACTGTATCTCCCAACTTCAACACACCGAGCAGCTTTGCGACGCTTGCCTTACTAACATTCACACAACCGCCGGTTATGCATTTGCCGATTCGCTCTTCGTCCTGCGTTCCGTGGATCGCGTAGGAATACCAGCGAAAGGTGTTTTTGTATTCTCCAAAGTGGAAGGGTTGAACGGCCTTCGAGTCGACAGGCTCGAGGCTGAAGAACGCGTCTCCGTATTCGCCTCCTTCGCCGTCCCCGTCGAAGTCGATCGAGCTCATATTCGAGAAGAGATTCTCGGTGAGCCAGTCACGCGACTTTCCGGATTGTTCGATGAGCGATTCCGTCATTTCGAATTGGTCTGCCGAGAGAATCGCATTGATTCGAAATGTGCCGAGCAGCGAGCAGCCGCCACGAAAGGACGAGCCTGCTGGGAGGACCCCGCTTTTTCCGAAACCGACGGGGAAGGGTTTGTCGGATCCGGCGAGGAGACCGCGGCTTGATGCCGGATCATCGGGATTGAGG
>JAKMGR010000564.1 GCA_022424805.1 Verrucomicrobiales bacterium | reverse complement strand
CGCTTTGTCTTGATGTAGCCTCCGACGCCTTCACCTTTTGGAGGAACCTGCATGTATCCCTCTCCGACAATCCAATCAGCGGGAGATCCGTCTTTTTCCATGACCCACTCATCGAGATTCTTTCCGTCGAAAAGAACGATGGCATCAGAAGGTGCATCAGCTGCGGTTTTGCCAGGAGCAACGACTTCAGGGCGAGGGCGGGCATCATCATGGACGCGCCATTTTCCACCAGGGAGAAACGGAGTGTCGGTGTAACCAGTCGGATGCTGCTTGGGAGTTTCCGACTTTTTCTTTTTCTCACCCTTCTTGTGGTGATCGGCAAAGGCTGGAGTCGCCGCGATGGCGATTGTTGCGAGGAAAATCAGGAGTTTGCTGGATTTCATAGGTGGGTGGAGGCTGCCACTTTTCCAATGCGCTGACAATAGCAGAATGACGCCCTCAAGATTCTTCACAAAAAAGCCGGATCAGTTTCCCGACCCAGCTTTCTAGTAGAAATTCCGTTACTGGGAATCAGTGATTAGACATCACCGGAGATCGTCTTGCCAACTGAAAGAAGATCTTCGCAGGCTTCTGCGATGCGGTTGGCCATTCCTTCTTCACCTGCCTTGAGATAAGCGCGGGGATCGTAGACTTTCTTGTTTCCGATTTCGCCATCGCATTTGATGACTCCTTCATAGTTCACAAGCATGTGATCTGCTATAGGGCGGGAGAATGCATACTGAGTGTCCGTGTCGACGTTCATCTTCACGACACCATAGTCGAGTGTCTCGCGGATCTCTTCGAGAGTAGATCCAGATCCGCCATGGAAAACGAGGTCGAACTCAGCTTCCGCTCCGAATTTTCCGGTAACAGCATCCTGACCTTCCTTGAGAATCTCAGGGCGAAGTTTCACTGCTCCTGGCTTGTAGTGACCGTGGACGTTGCCGAAAGTAGCGGCGAATGTGAAACGACCAAGGGGATGGAGTGCTTCATAAACGGCGAGCATGTCGTCGGTCGTTGTGTAGAGGTCCTCGTCTGGAGTGTCCTCGGTTCCGGCGGCTCCGTCTTCTTCACCACCGACAACGCCTGCTTCCACTTCGAGAATAATCTCGTTCTCAGCACACTTCTTGAGGTATTCCTGAGAAATCTTCATGTTATCTTCCAAGGAGAGCTCCGATGCGTCGAGCATGTGGTTCTGGAAGAGGTTGTTCTCGCCACTGGCGCGACGCTTAGCGGTTGCGTCGATGAGGGGATCTAGGAATTCAGCAGCGACATGCGGACGGCAGTGGTCTGTGTTGAGAGCGACGAGGATGTCATACTGCTCGGCGAGACGGTGAGTGGCCTCGGCGAGAACGATCGTTCCGTGCACCGCACTCTTGTGGTTGAGTCCGGAAGCGAACTGGCCCGCACCTGTGGAAAACTGAATAATTCCGTCAGACTTGTTATCGGCGAACGCTTTGAGGGCCGCATTGATGGTCACAATGCTGGAGCAGTTGATCGCAGGGTAGGCGTAGCCTCCCTGCTGAGCCGCATCCAACATGGCTTCGAATTGTTTCGGTGTAGCTACTGGCATAGTGCGGACCTGTAAGCGCAGGGTTAATTATTTTCAAGCGAGGAATTTGTCAGATTCTGCTCCAATATTGCCGGAATCCTTGTGCTGAGGCGTTTTAGGTTTGTCAAAAAAGAAAAGGGCCTCTAATTTCAAATATCCACGTATGTCCGAGTCGATTTTTACCAGGGAAGGCTACATCCGACCGGCGGTCTTAATCGCTGCGTATCGTGGTGGTATGTTTCCCATGGCAATGGACAATCGTGGGGAGATCGGCTGGTTTTCTCCAGACCCGAGGGGAGTGATCCCTCTGGGTGAATTTCACATTCCCAAAAGCCTCGCTCGAACGATCAAAAAAGAACCCTTCGAAATTCGGATCGACACTGCCTTTTCCGGGGTGGTGCGAGGATGTTCGGATCGTCGAACGACGTGGATCAGTCGCGAGATCATCACGAGCTACGAAAAGCTTTTCGAGTTGGGATACGCCCATTCGGTGGAGTGTTGGAAAGACGGTGAGCTTGTCGGCGGCCTCTACGGCATTGCGATCGGTGGCGCGTTTTTCGGTGAATCGATGTTCAGCCGTGAGACTGATGCTTCGAAAGTGGCGCTGTGTCACCTGGTGGACCGGTTGAAAGAGCGGAATTTCCAGCTTCTCGATACCCAGTGGACGACCACTCATCTCAGTCGCTTTGGCTGTCGTGAGATCCCGCGGTATGAGTATCTGCGGCTGTTAAATCAGGCTTTGCTGATGACAACCAGTTTCGGGTAGCGAAGTTGCTGAGCACTGTAGCCGAGGTCTGCGACCTCGGAATGGGTGACCTTTGAAAGTCAGCACGCACAATCCAGCCTCACAGAGACCGGCCACAAGGGATTTAGCCGCCTGCAACCATGCGAATGACTTCTACCGTGTCACCGGTGCTAACGAATTTCTCGTCAAACTCGCGGTTAAGGACCGCCTCACCATTCAGCTCCACGAGAACGGGCTGATCCCCGATTGGCAAAGTCTTCACAAAATCGCGGATAGAGAGTTCTTCGCCCGCAATTTCCATGGGATTTCCATTTAGTATCAATTGCATGAATAGATGGAGTTACTTCACGGTGGTAATAGCCTTAGATATCGATCTAAACAGGTCACGAGACCGACACCACATTTCCTGATAAAATTGCTGCGTCCCAGTCTTTCCATACCGGATCCAGCCCGATGCTTCGCAAATGCGCGGCGATTTCCTCGGGGCTTCGTTCGTCGGCAATGTCGAATTGCCCGGCTGCGGAGGTTACGGTGGCTTTTCCCGAGCAGGGAGTGGCAGGGGATTCGTCGATCTCAACACGACGCCCGCGGACAGTAAGATGAACGTCGTCTGCACCTTCCCCGGTGTAGCCACCCGGCTCGGTGTGGCTGCCGGCGCTGATGGAAGTCACTCCGAGCGGGAACAGAGCATTTCGCAATTCTTGAGGCTCACGGGTGCTCAGGACGATTCCGACCTGGGGGAAGCAGACTCGAAAGGCGCAAAGCGCCTGAACAAACTCGGCATCGCTCATCGCAAATTCGGGATCAAACTCTCCGGCAGCGGGGCGAAGACGCGGCAGACTGATGGTGAAAGTGGCTTTCCAGCAGGTCTGATAGAGATATTCAAGGTGGGCTGCGAGACGCAAAACATCATAGCGCCAGTCAGCAAGGCCCATCAGCGCTCCCACGCCAATTCTACGAAATCCACCGTCGTATCCACGCTCGGGACAATTGATACGCCAGTCGAAGTCTTTTTTCGGTCCTGCCGTGTGATAATCGGCATAGGCTTCGCGGTGGTAGGTCTCCTGGTAAACGACGAGTCCTTCGCAGCCCGCATCGACCATGCGGATGTATTCGGGAGTCTCCATCGGACCAACTTCGATGGCGATAGTAGGAACGGTTTTACGAAGGGCTTCGAGACATTCTTCGAGGTACCCATCGGAGACAAATTTGGGGTGCTCTCCGGCGACGAGAAGCAGGTTGCGAAAGCCCCGATCGGCGAGGTGCCGGGCTTCGGTAACAACCTGATTGACTGTCAGAGTGGTGCGCAAAATTGGGTTGTCTCGGGAGAACCCGCAATAGCTGCAGTTATTGACGCACTCATTGGAAACGTAGATCGGCGCGAAGAGTCGCATCGTCTTGCCGAAGTTTCGGCGGGTTATCTCAACCGACTCCTGCGCAAGGGCTTCGAGCTTGCTTGGTGATACGGGTGCGAGGACGCGTTCGAAGCGAGAGAGAAGGGGGGATTTCTTTTCTCCTCGATCAAGCGCGTTCAACTGTTCAACAAATGACATGCGCTCGGAACATAGCGTTCCCACCGCCCTCGGCAACTTTCGCTTGCGCAGAAATCGTCACCTCCCGATGTTCAGGAGAAAAAAAACCGTTGCCAAACGCCGCAACTACCGGTAGTAACTGCCTCAACAGAACTCTATTTCCCCAAAAAATGGCAGACGCATCTATCGAAGAAAAGGTAAAAAACATCATTGTTGAGCAACTTGGTGTAAGTGAGGATCAGGTGAAACCTGAAGCAAAGTTCGTTGAGGACTTGGGTGCTGACTCACTCGACACAGTGGAACTTGTTATGGCTTTCGAAGAGGAGTTCGATATCACGGTTCCTGACGAAGACGCCGAGAAGCTTACCAGTGTTGGCGAGGTTCAGAAATACATCGGTGAAAAGTCTGAGTAATCTTCCAGACGAACTAACTTACTGAAAACACTTTTAAAAATGCGCTCCGGGAACGGGGCGCATTTTTTTTGTAGCGGAACTTGGAAAAGTTCCAAATCGAATCTCCTGAAATCGAGCGACTTTCCTTTGACTGGACGAATTGCGTTCCAATTCCCCACATCCTCGATACTGGCCTGCATGATTAAGGAATGACTCGCATTTTCGCATCTTTCCGCTAGGTTCCCGAACCTGTTTTTCTGATGTCTTCTCTTTCCTTCGACGACATTGCCTACGCAATGGAGACCACCGAAGTGGTGCACGAGCCGGATCGCCGGATCGACACTTTCGGCACGACGAATTTCGAATTTCACCTTCTCACCGAGCCTATGGATGAGGTGGGACGAGTCCGCGTCCGCGAGGGCCGGGTCGAGGCAGAGAGACCCAAGATTTTGCGCCCCGACGGCGATACTGATCTCATGTTCGAGGGATTTGGCGAGCAGGCGGAAATGTTTGCCGATTGGTTCCGCCAATACGGAAATATGGAAATTGTGCGCTACGGGTTCATCTTTGCGAAACGTGGATTTACCGAGTCAGTAGTAAGCGAGCCGATGGAGGCAGTGCGAGATCGAATTATGGATGACGTTCGATCCAGCGGAAGTCCTTCGCGGGCCGTGATCGTAGGGGTCGATGACACTTGGGAGATCTCCCTGCTCAAGTTCACAATGGAGATGGTTGCCAGCTCACGCGAGATAAACGCATTTGATTTCAAACGTCGCGGACTTCTCTAACCGGGATTTTTTGAGACCATGGCCAGGTTCAAGTTGCTGCTCGCATTCCTAGCTTTCATGATCTGCGCTGGCGGAATCGTTGTTGCGTATTTCTACTGGAAGAAGTTCGCTGAGCCGGAGATGTTTGTGAACCGCCAGATTGCGGGGGAGGGGGAGGTTCGCGAGAAGCCGGACCTTGGAAAGCGGCACTTCGACAAAGCTATTGATCTGGTAAAGGAAGGTGAAATCGTTTCAGCGCGAGATCGACTGCTCTATCTGATGACGTATTTCCCGGAGTCTAAAACGCATTCGGAAGCTCGTCGCATCGTCGGAGAACTCAACATGGATCTGCTTGTCTCGAAGATTCCCCAACCGAACAAATCAATTCATATTGTTCGTTCGGGTGAGGCACTGGTTTCTATTGCAGGACGGAGTCAGACTACGATCGACTACATCATGCGGGCAAGTGGGAAAGTCAATACGTTGATCTATCCCAACGAGGAGCTTATTGTATATCCTCTGGCTCTCCGAGCCGAGGTCAATTTAAGCGATAAGCTTGTGACGCTTTTCGAAGGCGAGCTATTTTTCAAAGAATACGCGATCCAAGATACCAATTTACCTCCTGAATTCTCCTCCACCGCTTCCACAACCGTGAGGGAAAAAGTCGCCTGGCACGACGGGAAGCCGATCAATTTCGAGAATACCAACTACATGGATTGCACGAAATGGATCCGAACTGGCAAGATCGGCCTGGTATTTCGTGAGTATGACTCCGCGATCGAAAACGGGTCTCAGGTTTGGGGGATCATGCTCGACACGGCCGATATGGAAGAACTTTTCACCGTACTTCGCAATGGATCGCGGGTTGATTTGCGCAAATAAACGCGCTTGATTAAAAACATCTGCGTTTTCGCATCCAAACCTTTATCAGGAGAAATCTCATGATCACTGAACCACTCGAATTTGAAAAGCCGATCGTAAATCTGGAGCGTCAGCTCTCAGAACTGCGAGACCGCGCCGCAGACAGCGAAATTGATATGTCGAGCGAGATGAAACGCATCGAGGACAAGCTGACGAAGACGAAGACCGATATCTACCGCAACCTTTCCTCTTGGCAGCGCGTGCAGATCGCACGGCACCAGCAGCGACCTTTCATGCTCGACTATGTGGAGCACTCCTTTGACGATTTTTTGGAGCTGCACGGTGATCGCCATGTTGGCGACGACGAGGCAATGCCCGGTGGATTTGCCTACCTGGAGGGCCGCAAGGTCATGGTGATTGGACATCAGAAGGGGCGGGATACCAAGGAGAACCTCCGTCGCAACTTTGGCAGTGCTCACCCCGAGGGCTATCGGAAAGCGCTTCGACTCATGCGGATGGCTGAGAAATTCAACATTCCCATCGTTACTCTGATCGATACTCCCGGCGCGTATCCCGGTATTGAAGCGGAGGAGCGGAACATTGCCGAAGCGATCGCCTACAACCTGCGCGAGATGATGATGATCAAGGTTCCTATTGTCGCTGTGGTCATCGGCGAGGGAGGATCTGGAGGGGCGCTTGGAATCGGCGTTGCCGACCGTGTTCTCATGATGGAAAACGCCTACTACTCGGTAATCAGCCCAGAAGGCTGTGCTGCGATTCTCTGGAAAGACCGCAAGTATGCGACCGAGGCTGCTCACGCGCTCAAGCTCAGTGCCGATGACCTTCTCGACATCGGCATTATCGATGAACTTATTCCGGAGCCCATGGGAGGAGCGCATCACGATCATGTCGGATCTGCGAATAATTTGAAGAGCACAGTAAACAAGCATCTTCTTGAGTTGGAAGGCATCCCAAAGCCTGACCTGCTTGATCAGCGCTACGAGAAATTCCGCAAGTTTGGGGAGTTTCGTGAGAAAAAGTAGAAACACCCCTCGAGCTGGCCTCAGTGAGGCCGGAACACACGCTGCCTGACTTTTCATTCCGAACAGCGAAAGCGCCTCCAAGAGTATCCCACGCGCCGTTCGGTGCGTAAAATGTCAGTAGTTTCCAAACAATCGGCTTGAAACTTTGTGATCCTGACTCATTTTCGAACTCATGAATTCCCTTTCCCTCGGCTTTCTTTACGTATGCGGTCTCAGCTGGCTTCTTTGCGAAGTCTGTGTCAGTGCGAGTAACGGAAACTGGACTCCACTTTGGATGTTCCTCATTTTCTTTACCCTGATGTTCACGATTCTCGGATGCTGGCCACTCTCTGGAAAAGCTATCGATGCGGTTGGACCCATTTTCGCCGCACTCATGGGTGTAGGAATTATTCTCTATGGCTTTGGTGGCTTCGGAGCTTCTGTGGTCGGTGGAGTGATTCGGGTTCTCGGCGGTGCGGTTCTCATTCTGTTCGGCTTCTTGGGGTATTCGCTCCGAAACACTGAGGAATCCCACTAGGCGTGGAGACCTTCGTAGTCGAAGGTCGCTGGGCGGTCGAAGCACTGCTCGATTCGGATTTTGATACCCTCGAGGTCTGCTTTGAAAAGGGTCGTCACCGCGGCCTGGTCTCCCGACTCGAAC
>JAKMGR010000562.1 GCA_022424805.1 Verrucomicrobiales bacterium | reverse complement strand
CCTTGCGAAACCGTGAATCATCTGCTCGTCTCGCTGGCGATGCTTTCGCTCGCCAAACCGCAGCGCTCGCCGCAGCCTCCGAAGCCGGAAACCTGGGCACGGTTCTCAAGGCGGAGGAAGAAGCCATGAGGAAAACTTTCAGCGAAACCATTGCCAAAACAGCGAGCGTTGCTCTCGCCTTCTCTCCCGATGGAGCCATTCTCGCCGAGGCACTCAAAGAAGGCGGAACTCGGCTTTGGTCGGCAGGTGACGGAGCCTGGCTCGAAGACATTCCCGCAATCATCGGGGCACGGAGCATCACCTTTTCTTCAAACCAGGATATCGTTGCTACGGTCGCAGGCAAAAAAGCCATGCCCTGGTCACTTCCCGGGAAATCGTGGAACCTGGCAAAGAAGCTCGGCAACGGCAAAGACGCAGATCCATTTGTCGACCGCGTATCTGCTCTCGCCTTTTCTCCTGACGGAGAAACCCTGCTGACCGGAACAGGTGTTCCTTCCCGCTCCGGAGAAATCGCAGCATGGAATACATCGACGTGGGCCCAGAACGCGAAGAACGACGAGGCGCACGATGATACCATTACCTCCTTTGCTTTCTCGCCGGATGGTTCGCGCTTTGCCAGCGCCGGGACTGATCGCATGGTAAAAGTTTTTGCAAGCGCGACCCTTTCCCACGAAAAGAACTTTGAAGGCCACACCAGTCACGTTCTCGATGTGGACTGGAATGCCTCCGACCTGACTCTCGTCAGCTCCAGCGCCGACCTTCAAGTGAAAGTCTGGGACCTTATCGCCGGCCAGGAAAAATCGAAAGTCGAAGGCTTTCAGAAAGAAGTCAGTTCCGTCGCATTCGTTGCCGCGACCGATACGCTCCTCACCGCGAGCGGGGACAAGACCGTTAAGCTCGCGAACGCACCCTTGCCCGAGACCGGCGACACCTTCCAGCACACCGCCGCCGTCAGCCCGGACGGAAATTGGATCATTGCCGGAGGTCAGGACAGCGTGCTCCGAGTCTGGGATGGCAAGGCGAAGAAGCTGGCAAAAGCGTTTCCATCACCGGACGCTGGATCCGTGGCTGGGAAGTAGCGAACGCGCGGATAGACACCACAATTCTCCGCCAATTCACCCTCTCCAGCCGAAAGGGAGATCCCTTCGCCCTGAACCAATCAATTTCCCAACATTTCACTGGCGTTTTGTGACGATTTCGCGAGGATTGATTCACCATGGCCATCGACATCCGAATTTTCAGCGGAACCGCTCACCCGAAGCTTGCAGAAGACATTGTGAGCTACCTCGGAGTGCGAAAATCCGACACTACCGTGACGCAATTTCCGGATGGGGAAACCTTCGTGAAAATTAACGAAAACATCCGTGGTCGTGACATCTTCATCGTCCAGCCGACGAGCCCGCCTACCAACGAAAACCTGATGGAATTGCTCATCATGGTCGACGCAGCGAAACGGGCCAGTGCCAATCGCATCACGGCAGTGATTCCCTTCTTTGGCTATGCACGGCAGGATAGGAAAGACCAACCGCGTGTTCCCATCACCGCCAAACTCGTCGCGAATCTCCTAACGGCAGCTGGCGTCAATCGTGTCCTCACGATGGACCTTCACGCCGGACAGATTCAGGGATTTTTCGACATCCCTGTCGATCATCTCTATGCCAAGCCGGTTCTGATTCGCTACTTCCGGGAAAAAGGTATCACTGACAACGTCGTTGTTGTCTCCCCAGATGTTGGCGGGATGAAGATGGCTCATTCTTATTCCAAGGCCCTAGAATGCCCGCTCGCGATCGTCGCAAAGAATCGAGTCAGTGCAACCGAGGTCGAAGCCATCAGCCTGATCGGTGAGGTCGAGGGCAAAAATGTCCTGCTCGTCGACGACATATCCGAAACCGCCGGCACACTCGTTTCCGCCGCAAACATCTGCCAGAAAAACGGAGCAAAACGAATCTTCGCGGGTGTTTCTCACGCCGTTCTCGGCGAGGTGGGTCAGGAACGAATTGCCAATTCCGACATCGAAGAACTGGTCTCGACTGACAGTACTCCATACGCTGTGGGAGACAAGGTTACCGCTGTCAGCGTGGCCGAACTTTTGGGCGAAGCGATCCGCCGAATCCACCTCGAAGAGTCCGTCACATCTCTCTTTGACATTTCCTAGGGTTGCGCCTAAATTTCGCGCCCTTCGCCCTCCCTCATTGGGATCGGGCGTTTTTTACTCAGATTTACCCACTGCTATTATGGCAAAACAGGAAACACTCCAGGCCGAAAAACGTGACGTCAAAGGAACGACAGCTTCGAAACGACTTCGTCGTTCCGGAATCGTCCCTGGCGTGATCTATGGCGCTAGCCAAAAAGAATACATGATTCAGCTCGACGCGAAGAAGTTTTACGATATCGCGAAGAAGCATGGGGAAAACTTTCTGGTAAATCTTGAGATCGAAGGAGCGGAGGAAAAGTCCAAGCTCGCGATCGTGCAGGACATGCAGAAAGATCCTCTTTCTCATGACCTTATCCACGTTGATTTCCGCGCCGTTAGCGAAACCGACACCATTCAAGCAGTTGTTCCGATCCACCTCACTGGCGAAGCAGTAGGTGTGAAGAGTGGTGGTATCCTTGAGCAACTTATCCACTCCATCGAAATCGCCTGTCGCCCCGGTGACCTTCCGGAGTCGATAGACAATGATGTAAGCGAGCTGGAAATCGGCGACTCTGTTCGGGTCGGAGATCTCAACCTTCCTGATGGAGTTTCCGTGAAAATGGACGACGAAGTTCTCGTTGGTCTTGTCACTCAGACTCGCGCCGCCGTCTCTGAAGGCGAGGGCGGAGCAGAAGGTGAGGGTGCAGAAGGCGAAGAAGGTGCAGAGGATGCAGAGGGCGAAGAGTCTTCTGAAGACTCCCCTGCCGAGTAATCGCACAACAAACCTTTTTGCAAGCCACAGAGCTTGTTCGAAAACCCCGGTTCTCACCGGGGTTTTTTCATACCTGAAATGAAAGTCTCCGTTGTCATGCCCGCCCACAATGCAGAGAGGACGCTTTCAGCTGCAATCGAGAGTATTCTGTCGCAGAAGTGGACCGAATTCGACTTCGTGATCGTCGATCATGAATCGACAGATGAGACACCACAGATTCTTCGCTCTGCAGCGAGGCAGGATCCAAGGATCAGCCTGCACCGTCATGAGGGAACCTTCGTCGAAGCCGCGAACCTCGCGTGGCAAAAATCCAGCGGAGACTTGATCGCTCGCATGGACAGCGACGATTTGGCCCATCCGGATCGTCTTGCCAAGCAGATCACTTTTCTGAAAAACAATCCGGACCTGGCCGCTTGCGGCACCCTCGTCAGCATTGTGAAGCGAGGAGAGAACGAATTCGTCGTGGCCGCCAACGGCGGCTACCAACGATACGAGGAATGGGTGAACTCCGTAATTTCTCCTGATGCCATTTTTCGAGAGCGTTTTGTCGACAGCCCCCTCCCCAACCCCACGGCAATGATTCGTCGCTCCGTGCTGGAAGAACTGGGCGGCTACGCTGATCCTCCTTGGGCCGAGGACTACGACTTCTGGCTTCGCCTGCTCGAAGCCAACCACCAGCTCGGCAAAGTTGACGAAATTCTTCTCGATTGGTTCGATGCCCCGGAACGCTCGACCCGCCAGATCGAACGATACGAACTGACCCGTTTTCAGGAAGCCAAGGCCCACTTCCTCTCCCGACTTGATCCAATTCGCAAACTCGGTGTGACCATCTGCGGAGCAGGCCCGATCGGAAAAGAGATGGCCAGATTCCTCAACCTCGAAGAAATCGAAGTCACCGCCTTCTGCGAAGTAAACGAGCGCCAGATCGGAAACCGTATTTCCGGAATCCCTGTATTCGGACAAGAGGCCGTCGCGGAAAGAAACGGAGAAACCATCCTCATCGGAGCTGTCGGGCAACCCGGTGCCAGAGCCCGGATTCGCCACCTCGCGGAAGATGCTGGATACGTCGAAGGAGACGACTTTTTCTGCGTAGCTTAAGCATCGGGAATGCGTTTGCGATAGCCCTCTCGAGGCAGTAGATTTGCCGCTGTCTCAGAAAGAGGCGATTCAACCCCGTCAGGTCACACACCTAACCCTGTTGAGTCCCCGACCTAACCCTGTTGCCTGCATGCCCGACCGCACTAGATTTCGCCCCTGCATTGATCTGCATGAGGGCAAGGTTAAGCAAATTGTGGGCGGCACGCTCGACTCGGACGATGAGGATTTGAAAACGAATTTTGTCAGTGAGAAGGCGCCCTCATGGTATGCGGAGTTGTATGCTTCGGACCAATTGCGTGGCGGACACGTCATCAAGCTGGGTCCAGGAAATGATGAGGCAGCCCGCGCCGCACTGGGAGCCTGGCCCGGTGGACTGCAAGTTGGTGGGGGAATCTCTCCGGAGAACGCGGCAGAATGGCTGGAGGCAGGGGCGTCTCATGTCATTTCGACGTCCTGCCTTTTTTCATCTGACGCAAAATTTCAGCCTGATGTTCTGAAGCAACTCGTCGCCGAAGTTGGTGCGGACAGGCTCGTTGTTGACTTGAGTTGCCGACGCCGCGACGACCGCTGGATCGTAGCAATGAATCGCTGGCAGACACCGACGGACCTTGAAGTGACACATGAAGTGCTTTCCGACTTAGCTGGCTCATGCGACGAATTTTTGATTCACGCGGCTGATGTCGAGGGCAAATGCGGAGGCATTGATGAAGAGCTTGTCGAGATGCTAGGTCAGTGGGGAAGAATCCCCGTTACGTATGCCGGCGGAGCCTCCTCGCTCGACGACCTTCTTCTCGTCGAGCGCCTCAGCGGTGGCAAGGTCGACCTTACCATTGGAAGCGCCCTCGACATTTTTGGCGGCAGCGGCGTAAAATATGGCGACTGTGTTGCCCACAATCAGGCCGATTGATTCTCCGCATTTCGCGAACAGATTCTCTTTATCTTTACGCTTTATCCACAATGATTCGTATATCTTACCTGCCACTAGCGTCGATCGTTTCCGCGATCGCTTTTTTCACCGCAACTTTTTCGTTTGCTCAAAATGCCGTAACGGAAGACAAGAACGCTCCGATTCCTCTGCCACACGAAGACAGTGATATCAAAACCGACTCAGCTGTTAACTGGGGACTTCTCGAAAACGGACTTCGCTACGCCATTCTCCCGAATCCCGAGCCGCCGAACCGAGTCAGCATGCGACTGTTTGTCGATGCTGGCTCTCTGATGGAAGCCGACAACCAACAGGGCCTCGCGCACTTCCTCGAGCATATGGCTTTCAACGGTACGAAAAACTTCCCTGCGGGAGAAATGGTCGAATATTTCCAGCGCCTCGGAATGGGATTTGGCAATCACACGAATGCTCACACTTCTTTCAACGAAACTGTCTATAAGCTGGAGCTTCCCAACTCCGAACAAGCGATGTCGGACGAAGCCATGAAGCTCCTGCGTGACTATGCCGATGGCATGCTTTTCGATCCGAATGAAATCGATGACGAGCGCGGCATCATCCTCAGCGAAAAGCGGACCCGTGACTCGGTTAGCTGGCGCACTTTCGTGGAGCAACTGAGGTATGCGCTGCCGGAAAACCTCGTAAGCCGACGC
>JAKMGR010000569.1 GCA_022424805.1 Verrucomicrobiales bacterium | reverse complement strand
GGATCATCCACAGAGAGGCTGACGATCGCGAGAAGTTGGAACACAAACACCAGAGGCATCGAAAACACCCCGAGCAACGAAAGTCGAAAAGCTTTCCCCAAAGCAAGATAGAGAATGACCACGCTCCAGCAAATGAATACGAGGACCTCGGCTCCGTTCGTGATCGGGCATCTTCCGTGCAATTCTCCACGCTCACGCAAAAAGAGACATTGAAAGACGAAACCGGCAGCCGCGAGCCAGAAATTCAGCCCCACCTCTCCCTTCCGGCCACGACACAGCGATACCACCGCGAGCACGAAGCCTACGAAAAAGATCAGGGTTGAAATTATGAGATACCAGTCGTCCATCGCTGACATAGGTGCGTCGGAACAGGAAAAGCAGAGGGATTTTGCGGGTCGCAAAGGTAGACTGACAGCGACGCATTGCAAGGAGTAGAGACAGCACGAAATCCCGTCTTTTGGAGGTTGTTTTTCCAGCAGTCCTTCCTAGTTGAAACGGGAATGAAGTAGCCGCTACTCATCTCAGTAAGCGAGCGGTCACAAAGATCGCCACCATTTCCCCTTTATCGTGCGGTGGACGCTCGATTCGGAGGATGCTGTAAACTCCATCCTTGGGAGTAAATTCCTTATATACTTCGCCGCCGGGTTTTCCCGCAGGAATCATCTCCAAGGCTTCAGCCCAAGAAAGCGAATACACCTCGAGCAGTCCCGAATATTCGACATTCTGATTCTGCAAACGAATGAACAGTAGAAGCCGCTTGTCTGACTTTTCCAGTTCCGATGGAGTGAAAATCCCCGCGAGAACTACACCGCCATTTCGAATAGCAGCTGGCTTGTCATTTCCATCGTGACGCCCACATTTCTCGTTTCAAAAGCTGTTGGTGTTGCTTTCGTCATGGGAACTGCGTCTCCACCGGTTTCGGTGAGAGTAGCCTTACTCGGAATCTCTGGAGGATCATATTCCGTTAGGTAGATGCATTCCTCGTATGATCCCACTTTCAGCCGCTCTCCGAATCGAGACCGTGTATTCCGCTTTACTTTGCCGTCCTCCCCCAATTTTTCAACTTCGGCGCAGAGTGCCGATGACTCCTTGGCACCGCCGTGTTTTCGAAGCAACTTGGGAAGTGCTTTCAACTCAATCTCGACCCATTCTGCGGTGAGTCCGATCGACTCCGGATTTGCCCATCTTCCCCTCGAACGTTCAAAAAGCTAAAAGCCAGAATACAGAAACAGCTCAAACGCGCTCGTATAGGTGCTTTGTTACCACAGTTCAGTGGCACTTTGCTATGGAGAAAAGGAAAAGCGCCTACGCACCCACCCGAGCCGAGACCATCAACTCCAGCAGCCTCTCCAGTTCCGTTGCAGAAGTTTTTGCCACAAACCCACGGGCGTGGGCAAAGTGGACGTCATGCTCTTCTTCCAACTGCGAAAAATTGAGTCGGGGACTGTCTGCGTAGCGTGAAAGGCCATAGCCCGCGCCTCGCCTGTCCGGATAAATCAGACCGTCAACTTCCTCTCCCTGCATAGCGATATAGCGGGCAATTCCGGAAGAAGGATCATCCGGCATCGACTCGGTCCGGGCCATGTAGAGAACGCGCAGAGGTTTCTCACCTTCGCCGACCTCCAGCATTTCCACATTCCTCGCGACGTAGTCGATTCGCTCGCGCAGAGACCGCAGGAACATGACTAGGTCTTCACCGATCATCCGCATCATTTCCCAGATTGGATCGCCCGGATTCCACTCGTTTTTCTGAGCAAAACGACGGAGCAGGGTAATATCGATAGGGGAATTGAGCGCATTCATGACGTCCCGTTCGACACCCAGCCATTTCGCTGTTTCAAAAGGACCTCGTGAATCAAACCACTCCGCCGGTTCAAGCCACTCACAGAAATTTCGAGCGTCTTCGTAGAGTCCGAAGTCCTGCAGAACGAGAGACAAGGCGCAGATGGGATCGCGATCAGCGGGAAACTGGTGGTGATCAAAATTCTTCCGATCCGGTTCATGCTCCCCTCCCACATCAACAACGACGATTTCCGGATCAGCCAGGTCTTCATCAGTGGGGTTCCGTCGCCAGATCGGAACGCGGTGGCGCGAAAGCAGCAGGCAGCAGGCAAGCAGGTCGTCCTTATGCGCACTTCCGGGATGGGTCAAAATAGCTTTCATGCAATGTCTCAGGCTTTGCTCTCCGCCCCTTGCGGGAGTCCCTCGAGGAGAGCTTCCATTTCGCGAACCACGGTCTCAGGTTCAATACGAAGCATGCAGCGATAATCTACCGGACATTCGCGCAAAAAGCAGGGACTGCAACCAACCTGATGCCGAATCACACGATGGACATTCCCGATTGGCGAGGTAAAGGCTGGCTCCGTTGAGCCGAAAATAGCAACCGTCGGCACGCCGAGGGCCGCAGCGAGATGCATCGTTCCAGTATCGTTGGTGGCAAGAAAATGGCAGCTCTGGAGCTCGGCGACGAGATCGTCGATCGATGTTTTACCAGCACGATTTTCGCTCGGATCAGAGATCAACGCTTTCAGCTCGTCACCAATTGGGCGTTCGGCAGGACTACCGAAAATAGATACTCGAAAATTTACGTCTGGTTTTTTCTTCCGCAGCTTCTCGATTGCTTCGGCGTATCGCCTGATTGGGTAGCGCTTCGCATTTCCGTATTCGGCGCCCGGACAGACACCCAAGTAAATTTCTTTTTCGCCCCCCTGAATCGGAGTGGGAGCATCAGGAATCGCGAGCAAGGAATCGATATCCGAAATGTCGATCCCCATCGCCTCGACCAAGTGGAGGTAACGATGAACATGATGCCGCGTCTCGAGAGACTCCGGCTCGCTGACCGCCTGCTTGAGCAAAAGACTGCGCTGATGGCGATTGTAGCCGACGAGTTTACCAACCCCCCCGAGCCAGAGTTCCAGCGCCGAGCGAAAAGAATTGGGCAACAACACTCCGTAATCAAACTTCCCATGCTTGCGAAGGAGTCGACCAACCTGGAATGGATTGAGATCGCGGGAGAAAGGAATCACCTCGTCAATTTCCTCACGTGCAGCCCACATCGGAGCGAGGTTGGCCCGACAGCAGACCGATATCTTCACATGAGGGCCCGATCGCTTCAACGCCCTTACAGCTGGCAACGACATACAGGCGTCGCCAAGCGGATTGGGCGATCGAACGAGAAACCGTTTGGGCTGATCGCTGCGGGAGGACTCCGGCTCTCCTTCAGCGTTCATGGAAAAAATCCGTTAGCTTCAGGAAGACGAACCACACAAACGCAGTCTATCAA
>JAKMGR010000535.1 GCA_022424805.1 Verrucomicrobiales bacterium | reverse complement strand
TTTCGATACCGTCACGTTCTGCGGTTTGACTTTCCGATCATTCTCTTCTTACCTCGCTCCATAATGGCTACTTCCGATCCCGCGCCCCTCGTATTGATTCTTTGCACTGGTAATTCCTGCCGCTCTCAAATGGCAGAAAAATTGCTGCAGCGTGCTGCGGGCGATGCGCTCCGTGTCGAAAGTGCCGGTTCGCAGCCAAGTGGTTACGTTCATCCTCTCGCGATCAAAGCGGTCGAGGAAATCGGACTTGATCTATCAGATGGACGTTCCAAATCGCTCGATGAATTTCTCGATCAGGATGTCGAGACGGTCATCACTGTTTGCGGAAATGCGGATCAGGCTTGCCCGGTCTTTCCCGGCCAGGCTCGACGCTACCATTGGCCCTTCGACGATCCGGCCCATGCGGGAGGATCAGAGGAAGAGCAGATGGAAGTCTTTCGACGTGTTCGCGACGAAATCGATCGCGTTTTCTCCGCCTACGGACTCGGGCGGAAGGATGCTTTGGGGTGAGGGACGTAGTGGTGATTTCCAAATCGCTACCGCGAAGCTCAGGCAGATAATATGGCAATTTGGAAATCACCACTACGGCATCTGAATCAGCAAGCGCCCGAACATTTCTGTTTTCTCGCTATGCGAAACGGTTGACTTTCGTTGTTCGCGGATGGCATCGAGAGTTGATTCGACTGTCGGCGTGCTCATCGGAAACCAATCGGTCAAGTTTTCGGACCATTGCGGAGTCACGTTTATCACTCCGGTGTTTATTCATTCGAATTTCCGAGCCGATTGCCCAGACCTACTGGGGGCAGCTGTGGCATCCGTTTCGAAGGAAGCCTGCTGCGGATCCAAAGTAGCCGCTTTACTGCAAAAACGGATTCGTAGCTTTCTCCGTACCGATGGTCGTTGGTCCGCCGTGCCCCGGCAGAACCTGGGTAGCATCTGGTAGCGGCCAGATCTTTTCTTTGATTCCGGAAATCAACAGGTCGTGATCTCCGTGGGGAAAATCGGTTCGACCGATCCCGCTTTGGAAAAGAACATCTCCACCGATGAGGATGGGTGCTCCGTCGATGCGAAAGCAAAGCGAGTCGGGAGAATGCCCGGGAACGTGGAGCACTTCGAGGTCCAGCCCATCGAGCGAAAGTTTTGATTCTCCCTCGAGTAGATGATCGACGGCGTAATCGTCGAGTTCGCAGGGCATCCCGATCATTTGCTCAAGCCGCTTCGCCATGGTCAGATTTTCCGATGGCTCGGAGTGAGCCCAGACAGGGCAGGCGAATTTTTCCACGAGAGCTCCAGCTCCGATGACATGATCATGATGTTGATGTGTCAGGACTAATCCGTCTGCGGTCAGCTCTTTTTCGGTCAACCAGTCAGCCACTCCCTCTGGGGCGTCGAAAAGCCAGTTTTTCTCACCATATTGGACGAGGAATCCGTTGGTTTGAAACAGGCCGCCGCAATAGGCTTCGATGTTGAGTTTTTCCATTATCTCTCTCCTACGCGTGATCGTTGCGGAGATCAACTTTTCCGGTGCAGAGAGCGCGGGATGGAAGTATAGAAAAAGAACTCAAACTTTCCCGCTTATGCTCCTTCGATTCGAATGCCCCCCATTGTCCTTCCCGACTCCTGACAACATCAAATTGCCTACCGACGAGGTGAAATTTGTCTGCCCTTCCTGCAAGAGAAAGCTTTCTGCGACTTCTGATCAATTTGGGATGGAGATGCCTTGTCCATTCACAGACTGTGAAGAAATGCTCCACGTGCCAGACGGTGGATTCACCCCAATTCCTGTGCCGCCAAGGGAGAACTGAACCCTGACGAAGGCCCTTCGCAGCCTTGGCGAAGGAGGTTCCGGTCGTAGACCTCACCCTATTTACTAATGCACCATACCCTGTTGACTCTCGCGAGTCTGCTGCTTCTTGCCTTTTCCCAAAACCTGATGGCACAGACCGAAACTTCTGACCTTCGTTTCACGGACAAGGATCCACTGATCTGGATGGAGGAAGTCGAGGGCGAAAAAGTGCTCGGTTGGGTTCGTGAGCAAAACGAGAGGACATTGAGCGATCTCCAATCGGATCCGCTCTACGAGGAGTTCGAGGCTGAGGCGAAGAAGATTCTGACCTCGAAGGAACGCATCCCGTATGGCCGGATCCGTGGTGAGCATGTCTACAATTTCTGGCAGGATGAGAAAAACATTCGCGGCCTCTGGCGGCGGACCTCTCGTGAAAGCTACGCGACGGATGATCCGGATTGGGAAACCATCGTCGACTTTGATGTTCTGGCTCAGGAAGAAGACAAGAACTGGGTCTTCAAGGGTTCCTATACCTTCCACGACAAGAAGGAAGACAAGTATTACACGCTCGTTTCTCTCTCGGATGGAGGAAAAGATGCCGTCGTCAGGCGGGAGTTTAATCTCGAGAGTAAAACCTTCGTTGATGATGGATATATCACGCCTGAGGCTAAGCAAAGTGCTGCCTGGCTGGGGCCGGATACCATTTTGATTGGAACCGACTGGGGAGAGGGTTCACTGACGGATTCAGGTTATGCCCGCATCTTGAAGAAATGGAAACGTGGCACTCCACTTGAGGAGGCGGAAACAGTGATAGAGGTCGACCAGGCTGATGTTGCAGCCTGGCCTTTCACGATTGAATTGGAAGATGGAACGATCCTCGCCAACGCAATCGAGTCGGACACCTTTTTTACCTCCACCTATTGGTGGCTGCCGGGAGATGGTTCGGCCCCCGTGAAGTATCCAATTCCTCCCAAATCGGAAATCGAAGGACTCTACAAAGGCAATCTGCTCGTTGCCCTGAAAGAGGAATGGGCTCCGGAAGGGCAGGGTTCATTTCAAAATGGAGATCTGATCTCTTTCGAGCTGCAGGCCTTTCTTGATGCGAGAGAACTCCCACCTGTGGATCTCGTCTTTCGTCCGAATGAAAAGCAGGCGGTAAATTACGTAGCGATTGCGAAGGGCGCAGCCTTGCTGGCCATCAGTGAAAACGTGGTTGGAAAGATTCTAAAAATCGAGCCGGGCAAGGATGGGTGGACCTCCGAGCCGGTGGGGTTGCCGGGAGAAGGCCAGCCTGGGGTGGCCTTCGCTGATGAGGATGAAGAGAGCGTATTTCTCAACTACGAAGACTTTCTAACACCCGACTCGCTGCTCGAATACGACAGCTCAACGGGGGAGATGAAAACACTTAAGAGCTTACCGCCGAAGTTTGATGCTGACGGCCTCGTTGTGAAACAGCAGTTCACGAAGTCAAAAGACGGGACAAGGATTCCCTATTTCGTAGTCCATCGCGAGGATGTCGAATTTGACGGGAAGACTCCTACTTTGCTCTACAGCTATGGAGGATTTCAAATTTCGATGCGTCCCGGATACCGGAGCACGACCGGAAAACTATGGCTCGAAAGGGGAGGCGCCTACGTTCTCGCGAATATTCGGGGCGGAGGTGAGTTTGGTCCAACCTGGCACCAGGCAGGATTGAAAACCAATCGCCAGCGGGTTTACGACGACTTCATTGCCGTCGGCGAGTCGGTAGTCGAGTCGAAACTGACATCACCACGACATCTCGGTATTATGGGCGGGTCAAATGGTGGCCTCCTCATGGGGGTGATGCTGAACCAGCGCCCGGATCTCTGGAATGCAGTCGTCGTTCAGGTTCCACTCCTGGATATGCTTCGCTATCATACTCTCCTCGCAGGCGCTTCCTGGGTCGATGAATACGGTTCGCCGGAAGTGTCTGAAGAGCGGGCGTTCCTTGAAACGATCTCGCCCTATCATAATTTCGACGAGGGGAAGGAATATCCTGTTCCGTTTTTCGTTACCTCCACCAAGGACGACCGGGTTCATCCTGCTCACGCCCGCAAGATGGCGAAGCTCTTCGAGGAATCGGGTAAGCCGTTTCTCTACTACGAGAACATCGATGGAGGCCACTCCGCTGCCGCGAATCAGAATGAGCGCGCCAAACGAACGGCTCTGGAATATGTGTATCTCATGCGGCAGTTGTGAAGCGCATAACCGAATTGCGTCCGTTTCGCCGAATAAACCCGACGCGTAACCTAAGGCCTAGCGAAAAGGTTGAGTCTGAAAATTCGATGGATCCTTCGCGAAATCCATACGATTTTTGTTAAAAATGCGAAAACTTATCCACATTGCTCTTCTCTTTTCGACGCTGTTTGGCGTAGCGGAGAGTCGTGCTGAAGGGAACGAATTTTTCGAAAAGAAGATTCGACCCGTTCTCGCGGAAAAGTGTTACCAATGCCACTCTGCGAAAGCGGAAAAGCTTAAAGGCGGAATTCAGCTCGACCACCTTCAGCACATACTTGCGGGAGGAGACACCGGTCCAGCGATCGAGCCGGGGGACGCAGAGAAAAGCCTGCTCATCGAATCGATCCGGTATGGGAATAATGACCTCCAGATGCCGCCGAAGGGGAAATTGAGTCCCGAAATCGTTGCCGACTTTGAAAAATGGATCAATGATGGGGCCGTCTGGCCGGAAGAGCCAGTTCCTCAGCGCGATGGAAGCGGAAAAGAAGAGGTTTTTGATCTCCAGAAACGATACGAGGAACATTGGAGCTGGCGGCCGGTTTCAAAACCGATATTTCCTTCGATTGACCAGGACGACTGGCCTAAGTCAGGGGCAGATCACTTTGTGCTCGCGAAGATTGAGGAAATGGATTTTCGTCCTGCGGAAGCGGCAGATCGATCAACGTGGTTCCGTCGTGTCCACTTTGATCTCACGGGTCTCCCTCCATCAAGAGAGCAGTGGGAAGAATTTCTCGCCGACGATTCTGCCGATGCAAAAGAGAAGGCGGTCGACCGCCTTCTCGCGTCACCCCACTTTGGCGAAAAGTGGGCGCGCCACTGGATGGATCTCGTCCGCTACGCTGAAACCTATGGGCACGAGTTTGACTACCCGATCGAAGGTGCTCACGAATATCGGGATTATCTGATTCGAGCGTTCAATGAAGACGTTCCCTACGACCTTTTTGTAAAAGAGCATATCGCCGGAGACCTCTTGCCAGAGCCTCGAAAGAATCCCGAGAATTACTTCGACGAGTCAGTTCTCGGGACGGGCTTCTGGTATCTTCACGAAGCGACTCATGCGCCCACGGATGTTCTTGCGAACGAGGCGGACATCATGGACAACCAGATTGATGTCTTCGGAAAATCGTTTCTGGGCCTGACCGTTTCCTGCGCTCGTTGCCACGATCACAAATTCGACGCGATTTCAGCGAAGGACTACTATGCCATGACTGCGTATCTGCATGCCAGCGCCCGCCAGCAGGTGCCGATAGATGTAGATCGAATCCGGGAAAAGACCGCCTCTGATCTCGTCGCGAAAAAGCAGAAGGCCGACGCGCTTTTCAAACATCCTGTAGAAAAAGTTCAAGCCTCCGCTCCTCTGCGCGACGGAGAGACGATTTACGAAGATTTTCGCGAAGGCACGCTTCCGGATGACTGGAGAAAGACCGGTGAAGCTTTCTCTGCCGCAGGTGGTTCCGGGATTCGCTATCAGAGCGATGATCCTCTCGCCTACCCGGGAGTGATGGATAGCGGTCTGCTTGGAAAAAAGCAGGTTGGGATTCTCAGGTCGCCGACATTTACGATCGAAAGTGATTTCATTCACATTCTGACGAAATCACAGAAGTCTCATGTCCGGCTCATCGTTGATAACTACCAGATGGCCCGCTTCAACGCGCTCCTGTTTCGTGGGATGCATCACGACAATCTTGATACGAAGGATGCTTTTGAGTGGAAATCTCTCGCGGGAAATCTCAATAAATACCGCGGCCACAAAGCATACTTGGAGTTTATCGATCCCAATGAAGGAGAGATCCTGATCGACGAAATTCGGTTTTCCAAACACTCGTCTCCTCCTGCAGTTCCTGAGTCTCTCACGAAGCCCCGTTCCAAATCCCTGGCTGAACCGGCATTGAAACTTGTGAATGAAGGTGAGGCGATGGCAAGTCAGCTTCCAAGTCCGAGATACGCTGTCGCCATGGTAGATGGTTCTCCAGAATCGGCTCATGTTTACGTCCGAGGTAGCCATCGTAGCCTGGGGGAGGAAGTTCCCGCGCGTTTTCTGGAAGCGCTCGGAGGGGAACCTGGTGATCGTCTTGCTCTGGCCAACGAAGTGGCGAGTAGGGACAACCCGCTGACTGCTCGTGTCTTTGTGAATCGTGTCTGGCACCACCTGTTTGGGCAGGGGATCGTCCCGACAGTGGATGACTTTGGTCCGATGGGGCGCCTGCCTTCTCACCCCGCTTTGCTCGATTATCTTGCCGCTGATTTCGTAGAAAAGGGATGGTCGGTGAAGAATCTTGTTCGGGAGTTGGTTCTATCCTCGACCTATGGACAATCTTCTCAGCCTCATCCCGAACTTTCCGCAGACAGGCTTGCCGAACTTGATCCTTCAAACGAATTGCTTTCTCGGATGCGGGTGAATCGTCTCTCGGCCGAGGCGATTCGCGATTCGGTTGTGGCTGTGTCAGGGAGGCTGTACCCGAAGCTCTACGGCCCATCTGTCGCGAGG
>JAKMGR010000509.1 GCA_022424805.1 Verrucomicrobiales bacterium | reverse complement strand
TCTCCGGATCGACTGCGTCATAATGTTTCTTCAGGGCCACGTTCTGATCCTTGTTCCGCTGATCGGCGGCTGTTTGCAAGGCTTCGGTGATCGCTTTGTCTAGTCCGGCACCGGTGCGTAGTTCCGGATTGGTGTCATTGGTGGTTGCCAATCGCAGACGACCGATATTGTGACTCGCAAAACCGGATTCGTGTCGGAGCTGCACATGCACGGTGGTGTCTTCCTTCGGCTGAATCGGCTTTGAGAAAACGAAAAAAGCGGTTTCGTCAGAGGGTCCTGTTTTGTCCTTACCGAAAATCGCCCAGCCGGTGTTTTTCTTCGCATCGATTGCATTGGCAATCGGATAGCCTTCTTGCGAATGAGTAGCGGAGGCGGAGCGGATCTCTACCTGTTCGAGCTTGTCCATGTTTGCGACCAGCACCTTGAAATCAGTCAGGACAAAGTTGCCGTTAGTGCTGCGAGCAAGTTTTCTCGGAGCGGTGAATGAGGGATCGGTCAGTGCTTCGAGAGAAAGTGCGGTGATCGTTTCGCCTTTCTTTACCGGGAACTGCAGATTAAAAACGCCCTTCGCCAAATTCGGTCCGGTGAGCTTCCAGGATCCATCACCCTGCTCTTCCAGCTTGGCATCACCGTAGACCTGAACGGAACTCAGCTGAGCGGTTTGCCAAATGTCCTCCGAATCCTCACCAAGAATCTTCTCTGTTTCGGCAAGCCATGCCTGGAACCGGGTAGGAGAAGTCTTCTTCACTGCTGCCATTTCAGCTTCGGCTTTTTCCACAGCGGTCAGCAGTTCCTTCGGCGCTTCGACGATGGGCGAACCAATCTTGAGCAAGGGGTTGGCCGAGACGCCTTTGCCCGTGCCGCGCTCGCCGATGTTGTTGAAGTAGGCATACATCTGGAAAAACTCGCGCTGGCTGAGCGGGTCGTATTTGTGGTCATGACACCGGGCACAGCCCATCGTCAGACCCAGCCAGACCGTCGAAGTCGTTTCGACGCGATCGATCACGTTTTCGACAAGAAACTCTTCGGCGAGGGCACCACCCTCGGCGTTCTGGCGATGGTTGCGATTGAAGGCGGAAGCCAGTCGTTGCTGATCGGTCGCATCGGGCAACATGTCACCGGCGATCTGCTCGATCGTGAACTGGTCGAACGGTTTGTTCTCGTGAAATGAGTGGATGACCCAGTCGCGCCACGGCCAGTTCGTGCGCGGGGAATCGACTTGGTAGCCATCGGTGTCGGCATAGCGAGCAGAGTCGAGCCAGCGAAGGGTGAGGCGCTCCGCAAAATGAATCGAGGCAAGATAGCGATCCACCGCCGCCTCGTATGCTTTGCCGTGATCGGTCACAGAAGCCGCGCGAAATTCAGCAATCTCTTTAGGTGTCGGCTGAAGCCCCGTCAGAGCGAGACTCGCCCGACGCAAGAGGGTTTCTGGAGAAGCCTCGGGAGCCAGTTTGAGTTTTTCATCCGACAGCTTTGCCGCGACAAATCGATCGATCTCGTTTTTCGCCCACTCCTTTCCCGGTTCCGGAACAGCAGGCTTTTGCGGAACGGTGAATGCCCAGTGCTTTGCGTAAGGTGCTCCCTGCTCAATCCATTTGTCGAGCGTCTCCTTTTCCTTTTCAGAAAGTGACCGGTTCGAATCCGCCGGCGGCATGACTTCGTCGTCGTCTTCACTGTGAATCCTCCAATGAAGCTCTGACCCCTTCAGCTCACCACGGACCACCGCGCTGAATTTTTCGGAGAAGAGATTTTCCTCCGTATCGAGACGAAATTTCGATTTCTGGTTTTTCGAGTCTGGGCCGTGACAATGGAAACAGTTGTCCGAAAGAATCGGACGGACATCGCGATTGAAATCAATTTTCTCCTCCCCGAATGAAAACAGGGGAAAGGCACCCAAAGCGCATACTACGAACCGGCAAAAATTCATAAGATACGGTGTAGCAGGGACCGAGGAAAGGACAAGGACCGAAAAACGTAGGTAAGATTTGCAGAATATGGCTTATGAGCCTGTTGAAAAGCTTTGAAGCGCTGGGGCTTTGTAGCTGAGAGGCCGCCATTGTCTGACTCGGGTTGGAGGGGCTGCAGATTGGAAGAAGGGGGCGCTGGAAAAGGTCGCGGATTATTTGGACACGTTCATTCACGGAGTGGCGGCGTAGATGGGCTAGGTTCTTCTGTATCTTGGCGGAGACAAACTTCATCCAGATGGCAATTCATGAGAGAAAAGAAAATTCCTATCAATAACTGCCTTCCCCAAAGTTTTAGCGTTTTTTGACGCGCCTCTCAACATCGTGTAATGCTTCTCTCCTCTGTGTCCGACAATCTGACTCTCCACGACGATGGACCGATTCTCATTTCTCGCCTTCGCCGCCGCATTTCCGGTAATTCTTTCCGCCCAGAACGTTCTTCCAGACTTCGATCACGCGCCCTTCCATGTGCTGACGATCGAGGAGCACTCTGAGAACGAGAATCTGGAGTTTAAAATACGCGCCGCCGTTTTCGCCAGAATTCCTGGCCACGAATCGCTCCTCGTCGAAAAAATCGAGTTTCCGAAAGAGTTTCGCGAGCCGATTCAACTGATCAGCCCTTTCGATCCGATCGCCGACTCCTCGGTCATATCGCTGACCGAGGAGGGCGTCGAGGGCAATCTGATCCTCGACACCCGCGACGGTTGGACCAGTTTTTCGCTACGCACGAAGTCCAACACCGTGCCGGGAGACCTTCTTGGAATGCTGAAGTTCGACTGCAAAACCCGGAACGGAGAAGCATTTTCGTTTCGGCTCGTGAATCTTCGCGGTGGAGAAACCCGGCCCGACACCGGCGAGAAAGACCTCGCAAAATCCGCGATGTTTCACGAACACGGCGCGTTTGAAGCAGTCGGCGATCCCGAAAAAACGATCCGGTTCTCGCCGAGTGGCATGGCGCTCGACCTGAACGCCCCTGTAATCTCCGGAGGCTTCAAGCCCGGCTGCGTCGGCTGGAGTCTCGTCAAAAACCAGCCGCATCAAATCCGGCTGTCGCGCGAGGGCGGCGACGAGCCTTCCGTGATCCAGCTTTTCTACAAATCTGGCGGTGAAGAGCTTCCGCCGGATTTTCCGGACCACGATGAATGGACGGAGGCGACGATGATCTACTTCAAACTCGACGGCCTCTGGTTTCATAATTCCAGTTCGATGATGTTTTGATCCCGCATTTAAAACACCCATCGAAGCACTCGATACAGGCCGCTTATTCATAATTGATAGGAATTTGCCTTCTCGATGGTTCTTATCGGGGCGCCTGTCCTGCGGGGTTTGAGGGGGTGCAGCCCCAGCAAAAGGGGGACACGTGTCCCCCTTTTGGCGCCTGTCCTGGGGGGGTGAGGGGGTGCAACCCCCCGCTGGTGCGCTCACTTTTCCCGCCTCG
>JAKMGR010000501.1 GCA_022424805.1 Verrucomicrobiales bacterium | reverse complement strand
GTCGAAGCCGGAGGACGAAGAGAAACCTAAACCAGAATCGGAGACGCGCTTCCAGTAGCCGGTGCCACACTTCGGATGTTCGGCCAAGAAACCAAAAGCATTCCATGAAGCTACATTTGATCATTCCCCTTCTGGCGGTGTGTTTCACGTCCAGCTGTGACAGATCATCGACAGATCCAAATGGAACCGCTCTTCATCTCCACTGGTTCACGATTGGCAGCGAACAGGAATTTATTCCACTCCAGAGTTCAGAAATCCTACTCGGTGAGGACTTCGATTCGGGAGCCCTCAAGGGAAAGATTCTTAAGGATTCAAAGGGGTATCACGCTACCTTGCGGGGACATCACGGTCTAAGCACCGGGGACTTCCGTAACTATATCGAACCAGATGAGATTTTCGGGCCATCCGTCTATTCCTACAGCGGAGCCATCCATGCCACTTACTTCGTTGTCAGCTCCAACCCCAATCCTAAAAACTTCTACGACGAATTGATGAAGAGGAGAACGGTCAAACCAGACGAGAATGGTTCGTATGAAATCGATCTCAATCTTTCATTGTTTGTTGACCCAGAGCCAGAGGCCTAACAAGCGCATGGAGAGCAACGGCTGGCCCGCCGCGAGTAGAAAATGAATCGTAGACTCAACCCCAGTCCTGTATCGACGCCGCGCTCCCGGTCAGCCGCGCCTCATGCTTGACGTTCGGTGACCAAATTCACAAAGAATTCATTCCCGGTTCAAAATCTTTTCACATTGCGAAGCCAATCTCAGCACATGACAGAATTAAAAGAATTCGCCACAAGATTCCTGGCGTTCAACGTATTGTGCATTTCGTTTGCAATGGTGTCTTGTGGTGAAAAGGGAGATCCATTGCCCGGTGGATACTACGTCTTCATTGCGAGCAATTCGGAGATGTTTCTCAACGAGCCTAGGTATGGTGGAAGCATTCCGGAGCTTGGAACCGATCTTGAGCAAATTGGGAATCATAACGAATTCATCTATGGACGTAGTGGAGCAGACCGAGGTGCAACCCCCGGGTATTTTCTGCTGAACTCAACGAACGGCTCAATCACGGTTGGATTAGCGGAAAACGATTGGCTCAACGAGCTGGCTACGATAGGGATACCAGTGCCGCCTAAACTGGTTTCCCCCGGTCGCAAGAGTCCTACAAAGCGGTGATGGTGACTGATGTGTGCAGTGAACATAACAACACCGAACAAGAAGCGGCTGGACAACCCTCTACCTCGCTGTGAGTTGATATGACCCTCTTTACTCGAACGCTTAACCCTGTTGCGACGCGGCGCTCTCAGTAGCGGGTGCCAGCACTCGGACGTTCGTTGAAAAATATGAAGCCGCACATCCTTACATATTTCCTAGTCATTGCGCTTGTATCAGTCGTTCGCGGAGATGAGACGAAGCTCAAAGACCTCTTCGCCTTGGATAAGGCGGATCAGTTCGCTTTCGTAGATGAAGTTCCAGTTGGCGACGACTTCGGATACGAGAGGACGAAGTTGGTGGGCGATACTGAGGGAGCGTTGGCCAAGGCTCTAACAGAGGTGTCGCAGCACTCTTACACAACCAAGCCGAATTACCCCTTTATCGGAATTCTCGCACGAGTGATGCTCCTCAATACTGAGGGTGATCCCATTTGCACGATGCAAGTGGTGAACTGGAATCGGACTGTGGTTTTCTATGGAGTAACCAAGAAAGAGGGGAAGATCCTGATTGATGATAGATACGCGATACTTGAGTCTGAAGCTCTCGCCCGTTGGGTTTACGATCAGGTGCGAACTAAGACCCCGGACAGGTTTAAGCGAATGCAAGAGATGTATGCGAGGAATGGTCATAGCATTGAAACGTTGCTCTTTCCGAAATCAACCAACAGCGAACAAGGCGGCGCTGACCAACCCGCTACCGCCCCGGAGTCGAAGTCGGAGGGTAAAGAGAAAACTAAACCAGCATCGGAGACGCGCTCCCAGTAGCGAGCGGCAGGCCCTCAGACGTCACACAGAAAGGACACGCATGACCTCGGAAGCGCAGAAAGGAAAAAGAAGAAAATCCTTAGTGATCATCGCGACCCTCATAGTGCTCATCGTGTTATGGATAGCCTTCGCAATTGGACGCGTGGTGCTGGGCGGTGTTCCCTGGGGGCCAAAGATCGGTGGCAATTTGCCCAATGGAACCGAAATCTACTTTCAAGCACGTCAAGCACATCCGATTGAAACTGACGACCGGCTGACCGTTGTCGCTCCTGGGATGGCGCCGACAGACTACTGGGTTGACCGAGTCCACGGTGGTTTTGGGCACGTGGTCCTGAAGTACAACCAAACCGGAAGCCAGATTTGGGTAGAGTCCGATGGGAAGGTCGGCGCCTCCATTGATCTAACCACCAGCGATTTCCGCGCCGAGAGTGATACGCAACACACATGGGCACGATTCGGAACCGGCACAACACTTGACTCAGGAAAGACAAGCAGTCTCATTTCAATACTTCGTCCATGGTAGCCGAATAACCACGAGCCGCATAACAAGTAGGAACACAGAACCCCTGACCTGCCGCGAGCTCAAATGATTCAACGCGATTACGACCATCGTCCCGCATCGAGCGCGCGCTCCCCGTCAGCCGTGTCTCATGCTTGACGTTCGGCTGGAAAGTAGTTCATGGAAAATTCATCTCCAAATTACATTTTCTTCACAAGAACATAAGAGAATCACGCCGAATGAAACAATACTATCCGTTGATTGTTGTTGCACTTGGAATGCTCCTCTTCGTGGCCGGGTTCCTCTACGCAGGGTTCGCCGGAGGCATACCCGGCCCAGATGATTCGCTTGCCGAAGCGGCGCATGTGTCCATGAACAGTCAAATTGGCTTCGGAGCTGTGTGCGTTGGAGTTCTGTGTTTCCTCGGCGGAATTGTAGCTGGTGTGATCCGCCTATTTTCGCGCAAAAAGCATCCACAAGCCTGATCCGTTGAATAGGCTAAGCCGAACAAGTCAGTGGTGGCGACGGCTGGCAACGGCCCTGGTTCGCTTCGCTCTGGATCCCTGTTCCCCGCCGTGCCACATTCAATCGTTAAGCAGAGAGGCCGATCCTCGGGTCTGGTATGCTGGACCATACGCGCGTTCAATTAATGCACCTGACCCTCTTTGGTGTTGCATTGAACAGGGTTTGATCGGATGTCTTGCGAGTTGTGATTGCCCTCTCCGAACTGGGCCAGCCTTCTGAGTCGCTGGCGAACTATGCTTCCGAATTTTTCGGAGAGAGCGGAGCTCTGTCTGGGCTGAAGGATTTTGAGTATCGCCGCCAGCAGCAGCAGATGGCGGTCGCAGTAGGGGAGGCTCTCGACGAGGAACGCCCTCTAGTCGTCGAAGCGGGAACGGGGGTCGGAAAATCGCTGGCCTACCTGGCTCCGGCGGTTAAGAAGGCGATCTCGGAGCGACGGAAAGCAATCGTCTCGACCCACACGATCAATCTCCAGGAGCAGCTGATCGAAAAAGATATCCCGCTGCTGCGGACCGTTCTCGATGAGCCGTTTCGGGCTTTGCTTTTGAAAGGCCGACGCAACTATCTTTGCCCGGAGCGTCTCCAGAGTGCGATGTCGGGTGGGGGAGACATGTTTTCGTCTTCGGAGTTGGAGGAAATCAAGGCGATCTGGGAATGGGCACAGCAAACGGATGATGGAACGCTGAGCGATCTCGATTTTGTCCCGTCCGGACGAGTCTGGTCTCAGGTTGCCAGCGAATCGCACGCCTCC
>JAKMGR010000493.1 GCA_022424805.1 Verrucomicrobiales bacterium | reverse complement strand
GGTGAGGACAAGGCAAGCGTGGCGAGCAGGGAAAAAGCGAACAATTTCATGACTATGATCCGCAAAGTGACGGAAGGTTCGCTTTTTGGCAAGAGGCGGAATCGAAGATTGGTTGCGTGAATACCCAAAGATTACGGCGTCACGACCTTGGCCAGCGGATGAAGCCCCTGTGTCCAGGGGCTCGCAGTCCGGCTTTCGCAATCCGTAATGGAGAAGATAAGGGGAAAGTGCCAGCCTCCGATGCTGGCGAGTGCGATGACCATCGAAAAGTAGACGTTCGAGAGTTCCCCGGTCCGGACGAGAGCGAAGGCGGTGAAGCTAACGAGAAGCATGGCTTCTGACAAAACGACACATACGACCGAATTGATTTCCCCACTCCTAAAGAAAAGATCTGATGAATGTGTCTCCAGATATGAAGGAGAAAGTACGCCGAAAAGGCCAGGAGAGTGATGCGGTCAAGCTGAAATGCGTCGGGCGCGCTTTTCAATTCATCGCCAGCCCAGTGCAGCAATAGACTGGGGCTGACACAGGGAATTAGCTAAAATCCCAAAAGTATCTCAATTATGGTAACTGTATGAAGAAGGATGTGATGAGGAGGAACGGCTGGTGGGAACTGATTTTCGCTGATGTAGAGCAATCCAGCGTCCCTTCAGGACGCGCAATGTGGATATTTCCCCAAACCCGGATTGAAATCCGGGCCTGTTTTGCATGATGCTTTAAGCAGCGGGGAGATCGAGTTGTCAGTTATTTTTTTTAGCGCACATCCAAAGCTTTGCGCCTCTGCGTGAGATTTATCCTCACTCCGGAATCTCATTCAGCGTGTAATACGCATCGGTGTGCAACAACCCGTTCCCGCCTTCGCTGGTCTTCAGCCCTTCGGAATGGAGCTCGTGAACATGGCCTTTTGTCATGGGCGCGACTTTGAGCTTCGGGCTTTTTCCGTCTTCTGAGACAGATGCGACGGATACCTTTGGCTCGATGTGATCAACTTCGGGGCTGCCGTAGGCTTTCTGGTAGATGTAGGTGTAAGCCCTCATTTTGAAGGAAGCGTCCTTCGCGGTCGCTTTGTCGAGGGGTTTGGTGAAGGTTAGCTCAAATCCATCCGAAAGGGCTCGCATTTCGTGGATTTCGAAGGGTACTTTGCCGGTCCAGTTGACTCGCTCGAAGTTGTAATCATTTCCGCCTCGAGCACCCCATCCGCGGTTGGATCCGCTGGTGAAAAGGGCTCCGTCTTTCGACATGCGAACTCCAATGTTGCCCGACTCAAACCCCTCAAGGAAGTGGAAAACTGCACCTTGATAGATTCCGTTCACCTTTTCCAGAAAGACGCGATTCACCTTTGAGTGGGTCTGTTCTCCGACAAAAAGTTGCCCAGCAAAGGGACCAAATTTTCCGTCTGACAGATCGGCCTCGGGAACGGTCGGTGAGTTTCCGACTTTCTGGTGCGGTAAAATCACGGCGGGTGGAACGAGCTGGCTGATTTTTTCGCGCTGCTCGACAGTGCGGCTTCCTTCTTCCGTGTAGAGAGGATCGACAGGGCGCTCGCCGGCTTTTCCATTGGCGAGGTCATACCAGATATTTCCGTTGGGATTGCCCTGAAAGGAGCCGGGCTTGACCCACTTGAGTGAGCTTGATCCATTCCAGGCACCCTGATTGTCAGTATAGAAAACGTCTCCATCTTTGTTGAAGCCGATGCCGCCGGGCGACCGAACGCCGCTCGCAGTGGGGATCATTTCGCCTTTATCATTGATACGAAGAACCCAGCCTCGGTATTTTGATTCGGCAGTGAATGAACCGGTCAAGCATAGGGTAGTCCATAGATACCCCTCGTCATCAAAGCGCGATCCAAAGGTGTATTCGTGGTAGTTGCCATTGATACCCCAATCGTCATTCACGGTTTCGAAAATGTCGGCTCGTCCGTCGCCGTCTTCGTCTTTCATCCGAGTGAGTTCGGGACGTTGGACGGCGTAGAGCCATCCATCTCTCCAGGCAAGCCCGAGTGGCTCGTGAAGATATTCGGCGAAAAGAGTCCACTTGGCAGATTTGTCAGGATGAGAAAAGGCATTCTCGATCATCCAGACTTGTCCGCGGCGAGTGCAAACGGCGACTTTTCCATCCGGCAAAAGCTCGATCGCTCCACCTTCGACCACAGCACCTTCTGGAGCAGGAATCTGAGTGATCGTGTAGTAGTCGGATTGCTGAGGCTCCTCGGCAATAGAGCTGACATGGTAGAGCGCGAGACTTAACAGGGCTGTGCACAACTGGTTAAGGTGGATGAGGTAACGGGGTTTCATGTAGAAAATGGGAGGGGGGTGAAAGGGAGAGCGAATGGCGAACGATTTCCAACTTACTTTTTCAACGGTGCGTTCCAGCGATAGGTGATGGTCAGCGTGTTGTTGTCGCTGATGAGAGCGAGGAGTTCGTTTTTGCCTCCCGACTTTCGGGAAACAGGATCGGCTCCTTCGATTTTGATCTTCATGTTCCCTCCGATGTCATACCAGCCGTCTGCTTCTTCCTGCGAGCCAGTGTCTGCGATTCGGAAGTAGAGGTTTTCTCCGCCATTTCCTTCGAGCTTCACCGTGCGCAGGATAGCTTTGACGCCGTCGGATTCTGCGGAGGTGAAGTGATCTGTCACCGTGAGATTCTGGTAGTCGTAGCGGAAGGTGGGAAAGCGATTCTTGTCGAGTCGATAGCCGCGAAACTGGTAGTCGGCATGCTTTTCGTTGTAGCGCAGATCCTTCTGTGGATCGGCTTTATCGCGTTCGTATTTGATGGTCGCTTCAGAAAATGGCTGCCAAGGCTCGTCGAGGCTCTCGAGAACCTGCAGTGGGAGCCCGTGTGCCGTTTTTACCCGATCCTGACCGAGAGGTTTGCTGCCGGATCCGCGACCATTCCAATGGGGGGATGCGTCCATGAAGTCGCCGCGCCATACATAAGCGAGATTCAGCACGTCGGCATCCCAGACGAGATTGACGGCGTCGGGATAGCCCACTCCAATGGCACGTGGTTTAGCATCAGGGAGAAAAGCGCGATGTACGATTGCTTCACCCGGACTGCGAGAGGTGAGTGGAATTGGATCGTAGCTTTTTGATTTTCCTCCAGCTTCCTTCTGAGTTTTCGAGAGCCAGACTTTGCCAATCTTTTTTCCCTGGATGTTGGTAGAGAGAAAGCGATTCCCTCCGCCATCGAAATAGAGCACTTTCAGGGTGTGCGTGCCCGGCTCGAGTTGCTCTTTCATCCGCTGTGTCTTAGCAGGGTGAATGCCGTCGTTGCCGACTACGGTTTCTCCATTTACAGCGATGGCGGAACCGTCGTCAGAGGTGATGGAGAAGCGATACTCTTCGGCTTCTTTCAGGTTAAGAGTGCCTTCGAAGACCATTCCAAATCCCGGCTTCATGTCCTTTGCAGGATCAAGAGAGATCAGCCCATCAGAAAGCTCGCCGGTTTTGATGGGCTCCAGCTTCGAAAAATCAGGGAGCTCTTCCCATTTTCCTTCGTAGAGAGAGTAGCGAAGGTTTGTCAGAAGCTTGGGAGCCTTTGCTGACTTGATCATGTCCTCCAGATCATTCCGCCTCCAAGGACTCTTTTGATCGTTATATTTTTTTCTCCACTTCGCGACATCGTTGGCTGTGGCAGCTCGCTGTTTTTTTCCGAATTCTTTGGTGGCGTAGGCAATCAAGGCTGCGATTTGCTCATCGTTGAGCGCGTGCTCGAGTGGGAGCATGGCCTGCAGGTATTTGTTATCCTGCTTCAGGATTCCTTTCAAAATGACTGCTGTCAGTAGCTCGGGATTGTTGCCTTTGATGAATTCGGAATCGTGAAGAGACGGTGCCAGCGAAACTTCCCCGGCTTTCATTCCTTTGCCGTCGGGGCCATGGCAGGCAACGCAGGTCTGGTAGGTCTGCTTTCCGAGTTCGAGAGTCGAATTGTTCTGGGCGAAAAGCTCCTGACCAGGAGTGGCAAGAGCGAGGGCGAGAAGAAAAAAGCGCGTCATGGTTTTCGAAGAGTTGCCGAGACTAGAGGAAAACTATCGCTACGTCAAAGGGGGCATTCGGGACGCAAAGGCGCGGGAGACAGGCTTCCTCCTACGCGAAATTCCAAGCTTTGACTCGTGCAACAGGGACGGACCTATTTCGTTTTCAGGATATCCTGGAGCCATGTCTTCAGCGAATTCTCATAGTCAGAACGCGCAGCGTGCCCGGATATTTCGGGATAGACCTTGTGATGGACCTCGGCGCCGATACGGCTTGCGTCGCTCGCGTATTCCCTGATCAGAGAAATGTTTCCATAGGGTTCGTTCTCGCCGACGAGGCATAAGTAAACCTGCCGACGGTGTCGAGACGATGATGAAGTCGGGTCGTCTGGATTGTCTTTTTTCCTCCCGGTGACATGACGATGGCTCCGCAGTAGGTCTCGGGATAATTCATGGCAGGATCTCCCGCGACTTTGGCGCCTTGAGAAAAGCCGAACAGAATATGTCCTGATGATTTCAGTTTCACTTGGTCGGTATTTGCGCTCAAAACAGCTTTGATATGGTCTCGGTCCATTTCCGTTTCTTCGGCCGATTCCCAGGTGTTTTCCTCCATCTTTCCCAGTCGCACTG
>JAKMGR010000473.1 GCA_022424805.1 Verrucomicrobiales bacterium | reverse complement strand
CATTCATGTGCTGAATGGTTGGGTATTGGTATGTTCGATCTGAATTTTCGTCAGGGTTGCGATTCCAATATCGACCGGTCTTGGTGGCGAACAACGAATTCTGCAGCCCATTTCATTTCTTCCCATTTGAGGAGACACTGAAAATTCGTTTCTTGACCTTTTTTGATCGAGTGGTGAGTTTTGCTGAACTCTACCGAGTATTGTGTAAATCCAGATAGCATGACGATAAAAAATCCGACTCTCAACGATCTTCTCGAACTCCTCGAAAACGAAGATCCCCAATCTATCGTGCCGCTCTTGCCCGATGGGGAAAGGGTTCCGCCCCATTATCATGTTACGGAGGTAGCTCGGATTCAGAAAGACTTCATCGATTGTGGTGGCACGGTGCGTTGCACATTATCTGCCCAGTTACAATTGCTCACTGCAACCGACTTTGAGCATCGTCTGCCTGCGCAGAAACTGGCGAAAATCATCCGGGCGAGTGAATCTCTGCTCGGCAGCGATCCTTTGCCTCTTGCATTAGAATACGGCCAGAAGATTGCTGTGGTTTATCCTGTGTCTGCGGTGACTCTCGAAGATGGAAAGCTTACGATTCAGATGGAATCACCCTCGACTTCCTGTCTTGCTCCGGATACTTGCGGTCTTGATCCAGAGGAAGCTCGGGTCAACGCGTTTCGCGTCCAGCCTACTCTTTGCGATCCAAAATCCGGTTGTTGCTAGTCGATTTTCTCAGTGATCGAAATTTCTCTGTGATAGAAATTTGGACGGGAGTGGTCACCCTTTTTTGGGCGCGAAGTGGGCGCTTGTCGAACTCACGATCTATTTCTAGGGTTTTAGCGTGAATATGAAGATCAATCCAGCTCTTGCAGCGCTACTTACATTTCTGTTTTCTGTTCCAGCAAGCCGAGCCGAGGATCAACCGGAACACGATATCGTCGTCTACGGCGGAACCTGCGCTGCGGTGATTGCGGCGGTGCAGGCAGCGGAGATGGGGAAGTCGGTCATCATTGTGAGTCCCGACAAGGTTCTCGGCGGATTGTCGAGTGGAGGGCTTGGCTGGACTGATACGGGAAACAAGGCGGTTATTGGCGGGCTTTCTCGCGACTTTTACCACCGCGTCTGGAAGCAATACCAGAAACCTGAGAACTGGAAGTTTCAGAAGGCGGAAGAATACGGCGGCAAGGGGCAGGGGACTCCAGCGATCGACGGGGATCAGAAAACGATGTGGATCTTTGAGCCGAGTATCGCTCGGGCCGTCTTCGAAGAATACGTGGCGGATTTTGACCTGACTGTTCATCGCGACGAATGGCTCGACCGCGAAAACGGGGTTGAGGTCAAAGATGGGCGAATCGTTTCGATCATGACGCTGAGCGGCAAGCGCTACCCAGGAAAGATGTTTCTCGATACCACCTACGAAGGTGATCTGATCGCAGCTTCAGGTGTGGAATATCATGTCGGGCGCGAAGCGAACTCGGAGTTTGATGAGGAATGGAATGGCGTGCAAACCGGGGTCTATCATCACCGGCATCATTTCCAGGTTCTCGGAGAAAATCAGATCAGCGCCTACAAAGTTCCCGGAGTTCCGAGCAGCGGGGTATTGCCTCGCGTGAGTGCGGACGATCCGGGCGTGAAGGGAGAAGGAGACCATCGGGTGCAGGCTTACTGTTTTCGGATGTGCCTCACGAATCATCCCGAAAACCGGATCCCTTTCACGGAACCCGAGGGATACGATGCTTCCCAGTATGAGTTGCTGGGGCGCGTCTATGAGGCGGGGTGGCGCGAAACCTTCGGAAAGTTCGATCCCATTCCGAATCACAAAACGGATACCAACAATCACGGCCCCTTCAGCACGGACAATATCGGATACAACTACGACTATCCCGAGGCGAGCTATGATCGTCGACGGGAGATCATCAAGGCACACGAAATCTACCAGAAAGGCTGGCTTTGGTTTCATCTCACCGATCCCCGCGTTCCCGAGGACATTCGCGAGGAAATGGCGACCTGGGGATTGCCGAAAGATGAGTTTGTCGAAAACGGAAACTGGTCGCACCAACTCTACATCCGCGAGGCGCGTCGCATGCGTGGCGATTTTGTGATGACGGAAAACGAGCTTCGCAAGGTGAAGCCGACTCCCGACTCGGTGGGCATGGGATCTTACACGATCGATTCTCACAATGTGCAGCGCCACATTGATGAAGATGGTAATGTGCAGAACGAAGGCGATATCGGAGTGAGCACTCGAGGCCCCTATGAGATCGCCTATGGATCGCTCGTCCCGAAAAAGGAGCAGTGCGAAAACCTGCTCGTTCCAGTTTGTGTATCCAGCACCCACATCGCCTTTGGCTCGATCCGGATGGAGCCGGTCTTCATGATTCTCGCTCAAAGCGCGGCAACGGCGGCGGTGATGGCGATCGATGACGAACTCGCCGTTCAGGACTTGCCCTATGAAAAACTGCGTGAGCGTTTGATCGCGGATGGACAAATCCTCGAATATGATGGCCCGATTGCCGGTGGAAAGGGAAAAGCGGTATCCAAGCTGGCGGGCATTGTCGTTGATGATGAAAAGGCTGAAATGACCGGCCAGTGGAAGCCCAGCTCGAGCAATGGGCCTTTTGTAGGTTTTGGCTATCGCCACGATGAAAACAAGGACAAAGGGAAATTTGAGGCTGTCTTCTCCGCTGAGATTCCTGAAGCCGGCACATACCACGTCCGTGTTTCCTACCCGAAGAACAGCAACCGCGCGACGAACGTGCCGGTTACGGTGGAAGCGTCCGGGCAAAAGAAGACCCTGACATTGAATCAACGGAAAGCCGCTTCGGACGATCCCTTTCACGACCTGGGAAAGTTTTCCTTTCAGAAAGGGGAGACGGCTCGGGTTACAATCTCGAATCACGACACTGACGGTTACGTCATTATCGATGCCGTGCAGTGGTTACCTTCGAAGGAGGACTGAACAGGGTCGGGTCGGGGAGTCAACAGCGGCAGGTCTCCTACTCAACCCTGTTGAATCGAGACGCTCCCGGTTTTGGCCTGTTGCAAATGGCAAGCCGCAGCGTTTCCAACAACGCAGGGGAACTCGGCAACGTCATACCGTTGCATGCCGACGCAGTCGACATAGCAACAGCTGATCTGTTTGCGTTTTCCGAAGCCTGAATTCATAAAGGATTGAAGCCTCCGATTCCGAGGGTAAATGAAGTTTCCTAGAGCCGTGTTCCGACTGCAAAAAAATACCCCACAAAGATCAGTTCGCCGAGTCGGCTTTTTCCGAACGCCAACGCCAGAGGGCCACGAGAACGCTGCCAATCAGGCAGTGGTAAACGGCACTGATCGCACACGGAACCGGGGCTACGGTCCCAGGGAAGTGTCCTTTTGCGAGAGTTGCCCCGAGCCCCGAATTCTGCATGCCGACTTCGATGGATATCGTTCGCGCATTTTCTTCCCGCAGCCGGAATAGTTTCGCGACTAGATAGCCGAGTCCGAATCCGCCGAGGTGAAGGAGCATGGGAGCGGCGAGGAGTCTCCAACCGGATCCGAGAATCACCTCTCGCTGTTGTCCGATGATGCTGGCCACGATGAGGACAATTGCAGCCACTGAAACAAAGGGGGAGAAAGGACGGACCGCTTTTCCAAATTTGGGCAAAAACTGATTCAAGATAAGGCCAAGTGTCACTGGGACGAGAACCACCTTCACCGTGCTTTGGAAGAGGCCGACCGCATCGACATCAACGAGCGTTCCCGCATACCATTTCGTCAAAAGCGGGGTCAGCAGGATCGCCGCGAAAGTAGAGACCACCGTCATCATGACGGAAAGAGCCACATTCGCCCTCGCCAGGAAGGCGACCACATTGGATGCCGTGCCGCCCGGACAGCAGGCGACGAGAATCAGCCCGACAGCAAGCATTGGGTCGATCTCATCGAGGGCGAGCATTTTCCCGATCCCCCAGCCGAGCAGTGGCATGATCACAAATTGGCAGAAGACACCAATCATGCCCGCCTTGGGCAGGTGGGCGACGTCGCGAAAATCATCGAAGGAAAGAGTGAGTCCCATCCCGAGCATGATCACTCCTAGCCCGTAAACGATGAATGGACCTTGAAACCAGGTGAATAAATCAGGATAGAATAGCGCGAGGCCGCTACAGATCGTGATCCAGAGCGGAAAGGCGTTCGTGAGCCAGGAAAAGAGTTTGCTCATTATCGACCAGAGAACATTTCGTAACCGCCCCGACAAGGCTAAAGTGGCATCACAATTCAGTCACAATCAGCGCGAGTTGATCGAGCCCGAGACCGTAGTGGCCATCCACGCCGACAGGCACTTTGCCGTCGGTCGTGACCACTGCGGTATTTCCGCCTTCCCATTCACCGTAGGTGTCGGACTCGTAGAAGTCCTCGGGGTCGGTTCCCTTGTCCGAGAGCTTGTGAAAAATGACGGTCATCGAGCGAATTGCATTTTCGCTGGTAGCCTTCAGTCCGCCGACGACATACCCGTGTTTTGCGACTACCCGCCGCCGTTTTCCTTTCTCAGCACCTGCTGCCCTCGGTAGTCCGTCGAATGTTTTGCCCGATTGGGTTCGGAAGAGAGGGACGACTCCTCGCACGGTTTCGTCGGAATCGCGAAACGGGCGGAGCCAGATCTCGAATCCAATGAGAAGAGCTGGTTCGTCCGCGACATCGCGGTCGCGGGATCGCAAAGTCGTGCTGCCGCCGACAGCGGAAGTC
>JAKMGR010000559.1 GCA_022424805.1 Verrucomicrobiales bacterium | reverse complement strand
GCTAGAAGGCGATCAACGAGGCCCTCGTAAGCTGGCTCGCCGCGGGAACGGTAGTCTGCGACAAAAGCGCTCACCTCCGCTGGTGTCGGGGGGAGTCCCGTCAGATCGAGGGTGAGGCGGCGAATGAGTCGCTCCGGTGACGCCTCTTCAGAAAAATCAAAGCCCTCCTTCTCCAGCCGTGTTCCAATGAAGGCGTCGATCGGGTGGGGGCCGAATTTCTTTGTCGGAATTTCAGGGCGGACGGGAGGAACAAAGGACCAATGCTCGGTATACTCGCCTCCTTCACGGATCCATTCTCGAAGGACTTGTTTCTCCGCTTCGGTCAGGGTGAGGTGCGTCTTTCGCGGCGGCATCGGATCTTCCTTGTCGTCGATGCGAAAAATGAGTTCCGACTTATCCGGCTTTTCAGGAACGAGAGCGGCATATCCGCCCAGATCAGCGACGGCTCCCTCAAAGGTGTCGAGTCGCAAGTCGGCTTCCCGTTTTTTCTTGTCCGGCCCGTGGCATTGAAAGCACTTGTCCGAGAGGATGGGCAAGACATCGCGGCTGTAATCGATTTCTTTTGCTCTCACAAGAGAGGTGAGGAGCAAAATCCCGATGATAGCCGTGGTGTAAAAGGAACGCATTAGTGGCGAGGTGAAATGTGGCGAGGTCAAAACATCTCCAATTTCGGGGAGTTGGGAAAACGCGCAAGTCCCGCCTATCCGTGTCAGAGCAGGTGTCCAACAGGGCAGAGGGCGATGACTCAACCCTCTCGCGTCAAAGGCTTCACAGGGTCAGGCGGTCGACCCAACAGGGTTCAATCCGAGACCTTTGATCGCGATTCAAGCTCAGCGCTCGGGGGTGACTTCTTCCTCCCATTGGGCGAGCTTTTTCTTGAGCTGGGTGAGTTTCTTGGCGGCGCTCTCTATCTCGAGTTTGTTTTTCGTTTCGGTTGGATCCTGCTTGAGATTGAAAATCCACTCCTCCGTTTTTCCTTCGTCGATCTTTTTAATGTATTTCCAGTTTTTATCCCGAATCGCACGCCAGGTTCTTTCTCCTCGCCGGGAGCGCCAGTAGAGGGTTCGATCCTCTGTTTCCTTCCCGGCCGCGGCTTTTCCGAGGAGGTCGATTCCCTCGAGTCCTTCTACATTCGCACCGGCAGCAGCGAGAAAACTATGGGTCAGGTCCATGAGGCTGCCGACCTGCTCCGATTCACTGCCGGGCGGGATGACTCCGGGCCATTTTGCGACAAGCGGGACGCGGATGCCGCCTTCGAAAAGCGTGCTCTTGTAGTCGCGCCACGGATCATTGAGACCGGGCTTGATCGCCCCATGGTCGCTCGTGAATACGACGAGAGTGTCTTCGGTCATCCCGTGTTTTTCGAGAGCGGCGACGACTTCGGCGACCGACTTGTCGAGGGACAGCATCATTTCGATATAGGTCTCGCGAGTTCCGCTTGTCCATTCTTCGGCACTGGGCATTCCTCCATCATCATCGTCCGGTCCCTGAAAGGGAAAGTGGGGCGCTGCATGGGGGAGGTAGAGAAAGAAAGGCTTGTCCGGCTTGGCGGCGCGCTTTTCGAGAAAGGCGAGGGCGTCCTCGGTGATGAGATCCGTAGTGTAGCCCTCGCGTGTGATCGGCTCGGTATTTGAAAGGTAGACCTCGATATCAGACAGCTCGCGGTGGCGAAAGTAATCCACGTTTCCGCCGAGGAATCCGACGAATTCATCGAAGCCCTGTGTCAGAGGAGAAAACTTCGTCTCGTAGCCAAGATGCCATTTTCCGAAAACGCCGTTGTGGTAGCCCTGCGATTTCAGGCCAGGAGCCAGACGGGCGTATTTGGCGGGCAGTCCGAGATCACTGCTTTCGGCGAGGCGAATAGCATCGTCGTAGCGCCCGACGTTGCCAGTCCCGATTGCACACTCCATGCCGCCAACCCGCTGTGGGTAGCGACCGGTGAGAAAGGCAACTCGCGAAGGAGTGCATTCGGGTCCCATTGCATAAACGTTGGGAAAACGAATGCCGTCTTTGGCGATCTGGTCGATTGCCGGCGTTTTTACATCTGGCGCCCCGAAGGAGGAAACGTCGGCGTAGCCCATATCATCGGCGATGATGAAGACGATGTTGGGTTTGTCTGCGGCCGAAGCTGTGAGGGCAAAAAGTAAGGTGAGGAATACTGAAAAGACTTTCATGGAGAGGAGAGTGTAGGGCAGAAACTCCTTCTCCTTTTCTCAGCAATAGCTCCGGGAGAAAAGGAAAAGGAGCTGGAGTGTGAGGGTCTAAAAGTAGTCCGGTGCCTCTCCCGGCTTCCATTTGATATTGCACCCCGTGCTAGGATACCACGGTTCCGGCGTGCACTCTCCGTCGCGGAGGAGATTCACCGCTTTTCGCATGTCGGAACCGCTTGGTGCGCCGCGACCGGGACGAGATTCGTCGTATTGACCGGCGTAGACGAGCTTCAAATTGCCGTCGAAAAGGTAAAAATCTGGGGTGCAGGCGGCGGCGTAGGCCTTGGCAACATCCTGGCTCTTATCGTAGAGATAAGGAAATTCCCAACCACTCGCCTTCGCGAATTGCACCATATTCTCCGGGGAATCGGCGGGATAATTGGCGGCGTCGTTCGCGCTGATCGCTACTGTTGCGATCTCCTGGCCTCCGATTTCTTTCGCAAATTCTCCGAGCGAATCAGCGAGGTGAACGACGAATGGGCAATGATTGCAGACAAAAGCGACGAGCAAACCCTTCTTCCCCGCGACGAGATTGCTGAGCTGGTAGAAGGCACCGCTGCCATCAGGAAGTTCAAAATCGGGCGCGGACTGGCCTGCTTGGAGTTGAAAAGTGGAGGGGACTTCTGCCATGAGGATATTTGATCTGAAATTTACTCGCTAATTCTTGAGGAGTCACGGTTGACAATCAAGGCGAAAGCAACTACTTGTCCCGCTCTTTTTCCGAATTGGAAAATCACCTACCATGGCAACTCTAGACGTTATTCTCAAAGAAAAGATCGAAGGACTCGGCGCGGAAGCGGACGTGGTCAAGGTGAAGCGTGGCTTCGCCCGTAACTTTTTGCTTCCACAGGGCCGCGCGTTTGAGGCGACAAAGGGCAATCTTCGTCACATCGAACAGCTTCAGGAAGCCCGTGCCAAGCGCGAAGCGGAAGAACTCGCTGACGCGGAAAATGCAGCGACAAAGCTGAAAAAGCTTCGTCTCTCCACCGAGCTTTCTATCGGACAAGGTGGCAAGGCTTTCGGTTCAGTCACCACACAGAATATCGCGGATCTCATCGCAGAAAAGAGCAAGCTGACGATCGACCGTCACCAGCTCGTTCTCGACAAGCCGATCAAGACCTCAGGAAGTTTTGATATTCCCGTTAAACTCCATCCCGACGTCGAGGCATCAGTCACCGTCCGCGTGGTTACTGCAGAGGATGAAGGCAAGGGTGCTGAATCGACCGAAGAATCGGAAGACTGATTCATTATCAAAAAAAGCGATTTTGACTGAAATCGCTTGGCGAAACGAAGGCGGGCTGGTTATGTGACCTACCGCCTTTTTTTGTGTCCATCTATCTCGCCGGAATTTCCGGTGAACATTTTCAGGCCAGAAAAGGCAACGTGGCCTCCTAACACCAACTTGCTCCGCACCATGCCAGACTCCTCTATTCCCGACTTCGCTCCACCAAATCAAGGACAGGACGCGAATGGAAACTCCCTCAAATCCGGGCCCAAGGGCAAAGGAAAATTTGATAAAGACGGCAAACCATCCTACAAGCCTGGATCTGCTGATGACTCCCTGCGATCGATGCCGCTCAATGCCGACGCCGAGCGAGCTGCATTGAGTTGTATGCTGCTCGATCCGGCCGAAATCCTGCCCAAGGCGATTGAGAAAATGTCCCCTGCATTTTTTTACGTGCCCGCGCATCGCACGATCTACGAAGCCATGCTGCATCTCTACAAGACGAGGACTGGTGGCACGCTTGATTTGATCGTTCTCTCCACAGAGCTCGACAACCGCGAACAGCTTGAATCCGTTGGCGGCCCCAAGGCTCTCGCCGACCTGCTTGATGACGTGCCGACCACCGCTCTTTTTGACGATTACGTGCATTTCCTGAAAGAAAAGTTCGTCCTGCGACGGGTTATCCAAGGCTGTACCGAGAGCGTGACCGGAGCCTACGACGGGCCGAAAGATGTGGCAGCTTTTCTCGACTCCGTGGAAAAAAGTGTTCTCCAGATTCGAAACGAAACCGAACAGGAAAAGGGGATCGAGGAGATGCGGGTGCATGTTCTTAACGTCATCCAGTCGATTCAGGACCTCTACAACAAGGAGGG
>JAKMGR010000435.1 GCA_022424805.1 Verrucomicrobiales bacterium | reverse complement strand
ATTTCATCCAAAGGGAACTTCTCAAAGTATTCCTCGGGGGCATACCAGGGGAGGTGGGGACGATAGAAGCCGCAGGCGACAAAGAAAGGTTTGTCGTGCTCTTCGTGAAGCTGCCCGCGAACCCACTCAGCAACCTGCCAGTCGCCCATTTCCTCGGTTGGGTTAGGATGTGATCCCCAGTCGAAGTGGGCGGTTTTGGGAATCCCGTTGAGAGGTAGCCCCTCAGGCCTGGGATCGCCCGGCTTGTTCTTTTTCTGATCAGGCCAGTAGAAATCCCAGCTTTGAGAATCGGGAAATGAGCCATGGTAGATTTTTCCGCTTCCAAAGACGGAGTAGCCGTGATCGCGAAACCACTGTGGGATCGTTTTTGCATCTTTGAGGACGGGGCTCTGGCGCCACGGTTCCGGGTTGGTGTAAATTCCGGAGGTGCTCGGGCGAATCCCGGTCATCAGGGCAGCTCGCGATGGATTGCATGCAGGTGCCGCGCAGTGGGTGTTGGTGAAAAGCATCCCGCTGTCGGCAAGCTTGTCGAGGTTCGGTGTGACTGCCTGGGGATGCCCTTTCATTTTCCCAGTCCAATCATTGAGATCGTCGATGGAGATGAAAAGGACGTTCGGTTTTTCCGCTGCGGCTGCAGGGAAAGCGAGCGCAAGTAGCAGGCAAAGAATGGATCGCATGACGAAACCTACGCGAGGAAGAGGCGTTTCGACAATGCGGAAATCCGAGGTGCTATTTTGAAAATTCAATCTAAGGGCGGGCAAGGGAAAGAACCGTGATTCGCCAGTCACTATCCCACCTCAATTACCTCTCGAACTTCCTGTTCCACCGCCTCCTCGACAGGGTCACCTCCGAATTGATGATACCAGTCGCTGTGGCGAGAGTGATGGTGACAGCTCAGGCATTGCGTTTCCTTCCGTGTCTTGCCGCATTCCACGGTATCGAAGGTATTCCATACGCAACCACAAGATGAGGTGCAGCACCAACGGCTCGAGGGTTGAGATTCCCAATGGCATTTGGGACGGTAGATCTGGACTTCACGGGCCACTCCACACTGTAAGGCATCACGACACCTATGCCAAAATCTCTTCGGGGACATGCCCGCGGACATCGGTGAGGCGGAAGTTGCGACCAGCATAGCGATAGGTGAGAGCGCTCGGTGCAATTCCCCCGAGTCCTGCTGCGAGTAAAATCGTTTCGAAAAATGTCAGTATGAAGTTGGAATTTGCGTTCCGAGCTTAGTGGATAGTGCGAAATTCGGCGTTCATCATGAGGGCCTGGTAACGGGCCGCGAGCTTGACCTGGTCTCCGGTCATTGGCTTCTTTTGAGTGGGGGGCAGGAGGCTACTCGGTGGGTGTCCTGCCTTTGCCCTTACCTTTTCCGCCTTTGCCCTTACCCATTCCTCCGCGGTGATCGATCTCGCCATCACCGTCGCGATCTTCTCCGTAAGGCATACCGTTTTCGAAGTGGATACCTTCGCGTCGGCCTCCGGACACGTGGGAGGCATAGTCCTTTCTCTCTTCGAGAAGAGAAAAAGCGAGGTTGGTTGCGAGCAGATGGCCGGTGATCGTTTTCGGATCGGTGGCCAGATCGAGTCTCTCGAGGACTTCACCGCTTTGGCCAAACTCATCGGCACGAATTACGTAAATGCCATCGCGATCGGAAGACTTCCGAATTGTTGATGTCCATTTGCTGTCTTTCTCTTTGTCGGCAAAATCGAGGTGGAAAAGGCCGATGATTTCTTTGCTGGCAAATACAGGTCGGAGTTGTTGGCGAAGTTTTTCCTCCGCCGACTCCGGGCCTACGGCGTAGACGAGAAGTCTCTGGTCTGCTGAGGCCACGTTCAGGGCCTGGCGAAAGGAGTGGAAGTCCTGCAAAACCATTTCGTCAGGATTTCCTTTTGTCCTGTAGTCCGAGGCGTAGGTTTCGAGCTTGGTGACGACGTTTTCATCATCAAGCCGACCACGGCCTCTTCTCAGTGCCTGCTCGGGACCACGGCCAGTTCCGGATAGCTGCGTTTCTCCATCTGGGGCGAGAATGCAAAAAGCGGTGTTTTCAAATCGTCCGTCGAGAAATTTTCGGACCATGTCCTGGTGCTCCTTGCTTTCGTAGGATTCGAGGCGCACACAAACGAACTTGCGGGAGACGTCGATAAATTCTTTCTGCGAGAACAAACTGTTCTGCGTCTGGGTGTAACCGGGTCAGAATACTCCAGAGATTCCCGAGCACGTCGCAGCGGCCGCCATGAAGAAGATGGGACGGTTGGACCGCTTTGCTTCCGCAAGGGCCGTATCCCAGGTTGTGTACCACATCACACCGGCGTCACCTACCGGTTGCGGGCTGGCGGCAATGTCGGTCGGACGCGGCCCTTGAGCCAGGGCCGATTCGGTGAACAGGATGAGACCGAAAAGAAGGAGGATGTTTTTCATACTGTAAAATGCAACACCGATGAGTCAGTCGAGTTTCAAAATACCTCTTCTGTCGGTTCAGTGTTCGTGGTTTTGATAGTGCTGCTGGAGTATGCTTTTGCCGTAGTCGTTGCCATTCGGTGTGCGAACGACCGCGTGAATGTGATTGCGAGATGGAATGCCGGTTCGCTCGAGCCCGATTGGTCTTTGGTGATCGAATTCGATATAGATTACGGGGCTCTGAATGCGGTAGTAGAAAACGGCATCGTCGTCAATTTCACCAATCCACGCGAAGTAGGTTTCGTCGATATGAGCCGCGACTTCTTCCATGCGAATTTCGGCATGACCCTCTTTGCGATACCCAACATAAACACCAATCAGGTCGAGCAGTCCTTTCTTCTGCGCGGCATCAAGTTTGTCGGCTTTGATGCCCGAGTAGGCAACGATGAGATTGTCTTTGAAGGCTTCCGCGAGCGCATTGACGGGGCCCTTCTCGTTCTGGATTCGTGCTTCCGCCTGTTGCGGCTCAGTGAGGGATTGCATGAAGGCAAGCCCGTCGGCCTGTTCCTTCTGCATCACAATGGTTCCTTCGTATTTGCCCGAATCGGCCCAGACCGGTTCTGATCCAACGAAGAGAGGGGTCATCACGACCTGATCGCCGAGGACGAAATAGTTAATCACGAGGTGATGGCCATCGAGCTGCCAACCCCAGGGCTCTTTTTCCGATGGTTCGCCCATCACGGTGAGGTGATACTTTCCCTCGCCATATCCTTGCCAGTCGTTCTTAAGTTCTGCGATCGTTTCATTTAGGCGCATGATGTCCCGGCTCGTTTTCTGGCCGTGGGCACTGAGCGCAGATTCGAGAAGGGCAAGGGCGAGTCCGCGCTGTTTTTCGTTCATTTTGTCGAAGCTAACACCTTGCCGCTCGTAGCTGTGTTGATTGGCCCATTTTCTCCACTCGGAATCATCGGCAGGGAAGGTGGATTCCTTTCGTTGCTCTTCGGTCAGGCTCCTCAGAAAATTCACTGCGGCCTGCTTTACCGGTTCGGTGGATACTTTGGTGGACCGAATCGGAAAGAGCCCAGCGATAGGCTCTCCGTCGGTGGTAACTCCTGTGAATCCTTCTGCGATGGCGCGTTCTTCGAGGACGGAGAAGGGAACGCGACCTCCTTTTCCTTTGCCGCCGCCTTTCTGAGCCAATGCGGTAAACGGAATCGAAAGAGTGGAGCAGAGAAGGAGAGCGAAAAATTTCGATGTTTTCATGGGGAGATGAAAACACCGTGGCTTGAAAAAGTTGTGCCACTATTTCGGGATTTCGTTCAGGACTTCGTCGTGAAGCCAGTCGAGCATGCGCTCGGGCCATTTTTGAATGCTGAGCCGCTTGGAGCGTTTCCCCAATCCGAATCCGTGTCCACCTCGCGCGTAAATGTGAGTTTCGTAGTCTACGCCGATCTCGCGGAAGCGATGCATCAGGTTGAGCAGCACGCTGGTGTGATTGTCATCCGCAGCAATCACCATAAAAGCGGGTGGGGTGTCTTCGGGCAGGCTCGAAGGGATTCCAACGGGGCCGGGATATACCAGCATCTGGAAATTCGGCTTAGCAGGCAGCCTGTCGACTGGGTCCTCTGTGTCGGCTTTTCCTTCGCCGGGTTTGTAGCAGGTGATCGAGACAACTTCGCCCCCGGCAGAAAAGCCGAGCATTCCGATTTTGTCTGTTTTCAGCTCAAAGTCTTTCGCGAGGTGTCTCACCATGCGAACCGCACGTTGTCCGTCCTGCAAAAGATGCTCTTCGAATTTGTAAGGCACTCCCGGTTGGCGAGAGAGTCGGTATTTCAGGACAAAAGTGGTGTATCCATGCGAGGCGAGAAACCTGGCCGGTTCGATGCCACCGCCCTGCACGCCCAGTTTGCGCAGACCGCCGCCGGGGGCGATCACGATCGCGACGCCATTGGCTTTATCTTTGGGCGGGCGGAAAGCCGTCAACGTGGGGTAGTGAATGTTGGTGACGCTGTGACCTTTGACAACCTCGGGCTCGTCCTTTCGATCTTCGAATCCGGGAGCGCCGTCTTCCCAGAGGGGAATGACTTCTCCCGCTTCAGGCTCGGCAAAGGTGCTTTCGGAAAAACAAAGAGGGAGTGCAGCAATTAGAATTGCGGCGGGTCGGGGGAAAAGAAAGGCCATCATGTTTCCCCTTTCTCTAACAGAACTACGGAAACCTGCGAAGAAAAATTGCGGCGCTATCGGAAGCCCTCGCGGGCAATATCTCGCTTTAGTTCAACTTCTTGCGACGGGCGTAGGTTCCGGGGTTGACCATTTTCTTTACGTCGTCGAGAGACAGCGAAGAATTGTCTTGGTAGCCCATCATCTGCCGAGGACCATCAGCTACGGGAGCAGAGGCGATGGCGTTGCTGGCGGTTCGGTCGGAACCAGTAGAAAAGGTTTTGTTGGTCTGGCTGTTCGTGCCAGTTCCGAAGGT
>JAKMGR010000396.1 GCA_022424805.1 Verrucomicrobiales bacterium | reverse complement strand
CAACCTTGGTCACCTGCGATGTCGTGTTTTTGATCGTATGCGCCTCGTCGAGGACGACATAGTGAAAGGGTTGGTTTAACAGTTCTTCCGCATCGCGAAGCAGTACGGGATAAGAGGTTACAACCAGATCCGAATAGCGCAGCACCTGGTAGTATTTCTTCCGGCTTGCTCCCTGCAATTCGAGAACTTTGAGCGATGGCGCGAACTTCTTCGCCTCCTTTACCCAGTTGGGAACGACACTCTTGGGAGCAAGAATGAGGCTCGGAAGATCGGCTCGTCCTTGTTCCTTTTCATAGTGAAGATGGCAGAGCGTCTGAATCGTTTTTCCGAGTCCCATGTCATCGGCAAGGACTCCTCCGAGTTCCTGCTCGCGCAGAAACTGAAGCCATTCGAAGCCATCCTGCTGATACGGCCGCAGAGTTGCCAGGAACTCCGTTGGGGCTTCGGCATCGCAAATTGGCTTGAGCTTTTCCAGCTCGGTTGCAGATGCCTTGAGGGTCTCCGGAGCGGACTCGACGAGAGCTTCATTCCCTTCGTAGCGGAGAAGTTGAGACGCACGAATCTTATGCAATTTCAGGCTTCCGTCCTTTGCTACCGAATCGCGATCGAATAGCTCCGTGAGAATGCTAAGGATGGCATGAAGCTTTTTCGCCGGAACAGCGATGTATTTGCCGGCCTCGCCGGTCTCTATAGGGATCTTTTTTCTGGCGGGCCACTTTTCAATAGTTTCCAGCGTGGCACCCGAAGGTCGGCTTTCGAGATAGCGAATCAGGCAGGGAAGCAGGTTCACTTTTTCCCCACCAAGACGAACGCCGTATTCGAAGCCGAACCAATCACTCCCGTCTTCACCGCTTCGCAAATCGCCGTAGAAATCGAGAGTATCGACAACCTGCAAACCAAAGTCGCTTCCTACAGAAACCGCGCAGCCCATTCCTTCAAATTCGCCTTTGTGATTGGTCAGAAAGTCGGCCCAGAACACTTCCTGCATTCCTCGACGCACGGCAGAATAGGCATAGCACTGGCGACAGTCCGCGTCGATCTCGTCCCAGGGATACATCTCCACAAGACGCTTCAGCCCCATTTCACGCAGACGGGTCTCGATTCGAGGATCCTCGCCGCTGACGCGAGCGAGCGGCATATTTTCCAATAAGCCGCATACCTCGCTGTCATCCCAATGGAGAATGCCAGCCCGAACGTCACAGGAGAAAAGATGAATGCGTGATACGAGCTCCTGCTTCCCCTCGGCAACGCTCTCGATCACTCCTCGGTCCAACATTGCCGCGAGCAGGAGAGCTACGACACTCTCATCGTTTGGCCGCCCCGTTCGACCAGCTCGACCGTCAACCTTCCAATCGCCGCTATCGCTGCGATGGACCACCATGCTGATTTCTTCTGCCGGTTGCTCCCGAGTGGCCAGACTCTGGCCAAAGATGCCCGCGAAATTGCCTTGGACGTTCGCAGTGACTAATTTCACCTGCTCCGAATCAGCAAGCCATCTGCCTTTCTCCAAATCTTCGGCGGAGAATATGGCCCCAAGAAAAGGCTCCCTGCTGAGATCGATTTCAGCGAGGACGCCTGCATGAGCAGCGGTAGCGGGACGCGACCGTGCGCCAGATTCGGTGGATTCGGGTTTCAAAAATGTGCGGATACGGGGGAAAAAGCATCTTCAACAAGGCTCAGGAAAGATCAACCTTTTCAAACAAGTTTTCTCTCCACCCCCTGATTTTCTTCGCGAGTAAGAGCGACGCGGGCATAAAAAAGAACCGGGCGGATTTCTCCGCCCGGCCCCACAGGTTTAGTCTACGACCTGACAAGCAGGGCGCAAATTGATCAGTGCGAAAACTCGCTTTTCAGCTCCGTCACCGCTTCGCGATTCCTCTCGAGAATCGCTTTGAGTTGCTCGCGTCGCTTGGAGTTTTCCGGCATTTTTTCGACAATGCCTTTCAGTTCACTCTGGATCGACTGCAACTCAGAAAGAATACGAAGATCTACCTCTGTCTCCTGCACAGGATTTCCGATCATGGAAACAGGACGAAAGCCGGGGAGGAAGTGCCCGGTGCTTGGCTCTTCAGCAGAATACAAATCACTGTCCATTGCGACATAGCCGCGGACGAAAACGGAACCATTTTCAGAGCTCGGCGACATCACTCGCATGGTACGGAACTTTTCAATCAGCCCCTGACTCTGTGAACTCCGGCGATTATTTGGAAGGTAGGAATCAACACGGGCATCCGCATCATTCTGCGCGAGTGATACGGACGTCAAAGGCGAAGTCGACTTCAAGTTCAAAGCATGCGCTTCAAGGTAAGACGCATCGACTGGTGCAGCGAGCTCATCAAGATTTTCGAGCGCAGCAGCGAGATTGAGATTCTCGGGATTCTCTATTTCCTCGGTCAGAAAAACCTGAGGAACGGAAATGTCCCTAGTCAGACTGGGAAAGTCGATGGTCTGAGAAATATCGAGAGCTGTCGGCAAAGTAGATGCCGCAATAGCGCTCTCAGCCGCAATTTCTTTCTTCGGCAGAACCGCAGCCCCTGCAACAAGAAGCGCAGCGAAAGCGGCGGCAGCGGCAACATAGGCTCGCTTGGGTGTTCGGAATTGTCCGGTTACGACTCTTTCTTCGGCTCCAGGCAGAACTTCCAAAGAAGGCTCTTTCATCTCCTTCCGCCACTCATCGCGAAGCGAACTGGATAGAAGAGATGTAATTTCGTCCATTGCTTCCAGCTCAAGCTGGGCATCTGGAGAATCCTGAAGACGATTTTCGAACTCGATACGCTCCGAGTTCGTCATTTCACCCAAAGCATACGCGGTGAGGTCAAGATCGTCGGGATTGACAGGTTGATGGTTCATGGTTTCGGCAGAATAAAACAGGCAGGTAAGAAATAGTAATCAGGAGGATTGCACACCCATCAAGGAGCGAAGGCGTTTGATTCCTGTGTGAATCAGAAAGCCAACGTTGCTCACACTGAGGCCAGTGACCTCGGATATCTCCTTGTAGCTGAGATCTCCTTGAAACTTGAGTCGAATTACTTCGCGCTGGTTCTCAGGAAGTCGGTCTAAAAAGCGAAGGACTTCTTCGAAGCGCTCTTTCCGCTCCATCGCGTGAGCTGGATCCGGCGTGGCATCGTTGATATTTTCAAATGCTTCCCCACCGGAAGTCATCATCGGATTTTCCTTTCGCAACACGTCGATTGAGCGGTTGCGGCAAACGGTGTAGAGCCAGCTCTTGAGCTTGCCCCGAATCGCCTCAGGGTCCTGACGGTGCAGTTTGATGAAAGTATCCTGCACAACGTCTCTCGCACGCTCCCAATCACCGCCGAGCAGTTGCGCAGCGTAACCTGTCAACGGACCTTCGAAATCCGCCTGGGCGGACTCGACTAATTCACAGGGAGAAACCTCCATATTTTGGAAAGCAACGGCGGACATAAGAATGCTACAAGCATTAGAACGACCCACAGAAATTCTTATTAGCAAAAAATCGTAATAATTCTATTCCAAATCCCCCCAATCCACAATCAGAGACTCAACAGGAGAGAAACTTTTCGTAAATGTGAAAATCTCATTTTTGCGATTTTTCGTTTGCAATAGTAATTAAGATATCCGTAATATCACACATCCGGAAGTAATCCGGTAATCAGTATCCACCACTTAACCGCTCTTTCTTTCATGGCAAAAATCCTGGTAATCGACGACGAAGCCGCCATTCTCAATCTAATGGCCAAATCCTGCCGGCAGCAGGGACACGAAGTAACTGCCGTGCAGACCGGAAGGGAGGGAATTGAAGCCCTCGATCGGTTCAAGCCCGAAATGATGATCGTCGATCTGCTGATCGGAGACATGACCGGACTGGAAATCATCAGCTATGGTGCCGAGCACCATCCCGATACGCAAGTGATCATGGTAACTGGAAACGGTTCCATTGATACTGCGGTGGAAGCGATGCGACTGGGAGCCTTCGACTATCTGACAAAACCCTTTGAGCTGGCAGATCTTCACCGCACGGTCGATCTAGGTCTCCAGAAGCGGGACGAAGATGATACGATCGAAGCAACTGACTTTCAGTCCTCTGCTATCTCCTTGCCAAGTGCTGGCATGATCGGAGAGAGCGCGAAGGTAAAGGAGATCCTCAGTGTGACCGACAAGATCGCGAACAATGACTCCCCCATCCTCCTCGAAGGCGAGTTTGGTTCTGGCAAGCAGATGGTGGCACGAAGCCTCCACAACGCGAGCGAGCGGAGAGACGCACCATTCAAAGTGCTACAGTGTTCCGCCCTTCCAGAAGAACTTCTGGAGTCGGAACTCTTCGGTTCCCCTTCAAGCCGCGGCGAGACGATCTTTTCCCGTGCTGCTGGCGGAACCGTGCTGCTCGAAGAAATCCAGGTTCTTCCCGTGCGGCTTCAATCGAAGCTCGACAGCTATCTTGAGGAGGTCAACACGCGCCGCATGATGGGCGACCTACCCAAGCATATGGATGTCCGATTCATTGCCTCGTCAGCAAAGCCGCTTCAGGAGGCAATCGAAGCCAATACTTTCCGAAAGGACCTCTACTACAAGATCTCGGTGATTCCTATTACCGTACCTCCTCTGCGGAGCCGTCCAGAAGATATCGAGCCACTGGCACAAAACTTTCTCACTAGTTACTCCGAGCGAACCGGACAAAGCATTCCCGAGATCGACAAGTATGCCAAGCGCCTCCTCGAAGGATACAGCTGGCCTGGGAACGTCGGAGAATTGCAGAACGCCATTGAGCGCGCCTGCGCCTTTGCAGAAGACAATCGGATCCGTCCTGTCGATCTACCCCCGAAAGTCACTCAGAAAGTCGAGATCACCGACGAAGACGAGAAAGCGACTCACCACCTGCCAATTGGAGGCTTGCTATCCGAATACATCCGCAAGCAGGAGAAGTTGTTCATCCGGGAAACGCTGAAATACAACGGCGGTTCCCGCGAAAAGACTGCATCCATGCTAGGTGTCAGCATCGCGACCTTATACCGCAAGATGGGTCTAAAACTCGAGAAAAAGAAGATGACGACCAAGTAATTCAGGTCACCCCCCTTTCCCCGCGAACCCAATTACTGAGCGCGCGATTCGCCGCTCGTGCTTGGGTTTTCCCTTTTAAAGGGCCATGGGGAGCCAAGGCGAGGCCTCGCCCTCCAAGCAGGTCACTGAGAGATGGCGGGAGAAAGAATTTCCCGCTGCCAATTCATCAGGCCATTCAACTGCTCCTCTTCGGTCAGATTCGTAGAAGCCAGCTTTTCCATAGACAGCCGAGTCGCAATGACGGTTCCCTCGATCCCGAG
>JAKMGR010000390.1 GCA_022424805.1 Verrucomicrobiales bacterium | reverse complement strand
GCATTTTCCGATTCATCCCGATGATTTCGGCGGCTCGACTGGCACCGGTACGGCGGTTTCATCCGACGATGGGCTCACCTGGACAGCCGGGGCCGACGACTGGCCCCTGCCGGAGATGATCAGTCTTTGGCAGGACCGCCGGCGCGACGGATCCCTCATTGCCTTCGGACTTCACTGGGCGCCTGATCCGAGCAAACGTCGGGAGATCACATCGATTGACACGCCCGATGATGCTTATCTCATCGGCTTCTCGAAGTACGGGGATGAGTGGAAAACCGAGCCCTCTGTAATCGATTTTCCACCCGAGTTCGGTGTGGTTGCCCGACCTTTGCCGCACATTTTCGAAGGCAAAAACGGTGATCTCTTCATGCCTGCCTATTCGTGGGGCAAGAAGGGAAACCGTTCCATCCTGCTCTTTTCAAAGGATGGAGGTCGCCACTGGGAACTGCGATCCACCGTCACCACTGCGGTGGCCATGATCCAGGCTGGGGCCACCGTCACCACGCCCTGGCTCGAGACGATCGTCTCGCCGACTTCCGATGGCTCCTGGCTCGCTGTGATCCGGACGGGCAGCAACGAAAGATCCGTCCTGATGGCAACTCGCTCGACTGACCAGGGACACACCTGGTCGCCAGTGGAAAAAGTGTTGGCAGGCCGAGAGAAGAAACCGGTGGTCGGAAAACTGCCGGGACTCATTCTTATGCCCAACGGAACTATCGTGCTAATTACGGCCCATACGAAACTCGGTTGTTTTCTCTACCTTTCTGCAGATGGAACTGGCCGGGAGTGGAGCAAAGGACATGTCGTTACCACGAGCACGGGCGGAAATACGAGCATGGTTGGGCTTGATGAGAACCGTCTCCTCGTATTCACTCCCGCCAACGGTCGAATCAATTGCTGGCGAGTTACCCTGGATCGCGCCGCCCAGTAGAGGAGGCACGATTCGGCCGCTGCCAATCACAACTGGGGTATGGTCCCCCTCATGGTCAAGCCCCATTGGCCCCGCAATTGGAGAATTCGGATTTGAAGGATACCTTTTCCGGCAGGGGTAGTGCGAATCGCGCTGCTTTGCAAGAGGTTGAATGCCAGGCCGATTCGATCGTATAAGCAAAGTAAGGAGGCGACACTTTTGTCGCCCCCCCGCCTCAGTTCTTCGGCTGGGGTTTCTTGATTTCTCTTTCGACGATTCCGTCGATTCGGCCGTTGAGGATTTCGACGTTGAGCCCTGCGCCGCCGCAGGTGCCAATAATCGCTACTGGTTGCCCCACGGTAAGGAGAGTTCGGCGGTCATTTCGGCTGATCAACCGCCCCTGGGAGGGAAGGACATCGACGAAAAGATCAGCCCCGGTATGAACAAGGCATAGAACCTCAGCATCCTGGCCCTCTGCCCGGAGAAAAATCTCGATCGACTGAGTTCCCGATTTAAAGCCGGCGACAAGCCCAACGACCTTGAGATATTTATCGAGGTAGCGTTCATCGGCGTCTGCGGAGTCTTCTGCGTAGCGAGTGACGAGGTCAGTGGCGCTGATTTCGATGGGCTTGAGCAGTGCGGCGAGATTGTCATCCTTGACCTTCACTCCAACAGCCTTTCGCAGTTCTTCGTTCTCCCTTTTCAGAGCGTAAATATCACTGCGGAGAATTTCCACTTCGCTGCGAAGTTCCTCCACGGTTTTTGCGGTTTCGACGTACGATTCCTTCAGTTCGCTGATCTGCGTTGGCAGATTGGCGACCGAATCAGGCACTTTCATTTCCTTCACCTTATTGAAGAGATCCCCAAGAGACTTGGTCGGAGTTTCCTTATCTTCCTGTGCAGGAATCGTCCCAATCAGTGCGAACAGGAAAATGGCAAGCAGTGCGGTTCGGTTCAGGATCATGTCGTTATGATGCCGCAGGAAAACCCCTGCTGCCAACCCGATTTTCTTCCAAAATCACGCCCTGCGCCGGTGCCGCAATGGACAATATCACTCCGCGACAATCGTAAACAGGTCCGCGTTCTGAAGGAAGATATCGAGGTGAATAATCTTGTCTTCGTGTTCGGCCATCGACCGGTCTCCGTTTCAATTGACCACATAGCGAACTGCGTCTCCGGGGAAGGTCACGCAGTCGGCGTGATCGTTTCTCCGCACACAGGCGAGGGCCGCCAGATGCATCTGATCGATATCGGCGGAATCGTCGGATGACGAATACCCAGCAGGAGGCGGGTTGGCCCTCGCGTTCACTCTGGTTGCGATTCCGGCTCTACAGCTCTATCACAATCTTGCAATATTTGCGGAGTCGCGCTTTGCAGAATCTCATAGATTATAGTCATGGGACGCGGCGAGTTGCTCTTTGGAGGGCAGCGGGGTCAGTTCCGTTTCGGGATTTGA
>JAKMGR010000388.1 GCA_022424805.1 Verrucomicrobiales bacterium | reverse complement strand
TTTCGCAGCTTTGCCGGTAGCGTGAAGCTTGAGATCGACTTCAAAGCTTGGCTCGGTGAACGGAAAGAAGTGGGGACGAAAACGCACTTCGGTTTTTGATCCGAAGATCTCACGGAAGAAATATTCCAGAGTTCCCTTCAGATCAGCGAGGGAAACGTCTCTATCGACATAAAGACCTTCCAGTTGGTGGAAAGCACTCAAATGAGTTGCATCGATCTCGTCACGGCGAAAGGCGCTTCCCGGAGCAATGATTCGAACGGGCGGAACTTCATTCAACATGGTCTGAATCTGCACAGACGAGGTATGCGTGCGCAGAAGCTTGCCATTTTCAAAGTAAAAGGTGTCACTTTCATTTCGTGCCGGGTGATCTTCCGGTGTGTTGAGCGCATCAAAGCAATTCCACTCCGTCTCGATCTCAGGCCCTTCTGCAAGAGCGAATCCCATCTTCCGCAATACGGCAACGGCCTCATTAAGAACGTGCGTAAGCGGATGCAATCCTCCAGCTGGAAGCGAGCGCGATGGCAAGGTTGGGTCAATCGAGGCAAAAGCAGCGGCATCACGGACGGCGATCAAGGCAGCTTGTTTTTCTTCTATTGCCTCGGTAATTGCCGTACGCACTTCGTTCAACTTCTGGCCCACCTCCTTCTTCAGCTCTTTCGGCACATCGCGCATTCCTGCGCTTGCCGCAGTGAGACGTCCTTTTTTCCCAAGAAAACCCACGCGGGCCTGCTCAAGGTCAGGTTCGTTGTCGATGTCTCCGATCGCAGCGAGGGCGTCGGTTTTGATTTCTTCCAATTCAGTCAGCATGGCTGGATCTACGGGGTAGTGCCCACCGGCATTGAGTATTGCGAAAAGACTCACGCAATGGCGCGGAGGCGCAAAGGGTTTTTATGGGAAATAAGTGGATGATTTGGACAAGAAAAAAGCCGGAGGACCACTTTGGCGACCCACCGGCTTTTTGAGAAAGGTTGATGCCTGAAAAATCAGGCAGCGTTTTTGTTCTTCTCCTCGAGCGCGGACTTCGCCTTTTCGACGAGGGCGGTAAACGCGGCTTCGTCGTGGATAGCGATGTCAGAAAGGACTTTTCGGTCTAGCTCGATTCCGGCTGCCTTGAGTCCCTCCATAAATCGGGAGTAGTTGATGCCATTACTTTTCGCTCCCGCATTGATCCGTGCGATCCAGAGACGACGGAAGGTGCGTTTGCGGTTCTTACGGTCGCGATACGCCCACTGCTGGGATTTCGTAACCGCGTCCTTGGCGGTGCGAAAGAGTTTCGAGCGGGATCCGCGGAAACCTTTGGCTTTCTTCAGAATGCGCTTTTTGCGCTTATGACTGGCTGGTGCGTTTGTTGCACGTGGCATTGTGTTATTCCTCTGAGCGGGTTGTTGTTTTTATTAAATCGGCTCACTCACCCTCTCTTCAGGCGACGGTAGGCAAATTGCCGCGCCGCCAGTCAGCTCGATTGTGGGCCGAAGATCGACCCCGGCATGGTTTGTGAATGCTCTAAGAATCAACAATCAAACTGCATCTCTGCCTTGACGTTTTTCTCATCTGCCTTGGAAACCAATGTTGGTTGTCCGAGACGACGCATCCGCTTCGCGTTCTTACGACGGTTCAGGTGTCTTTTACCCTGTTTCCGACGCAGTACGCGACCAGTGCCTGTCACCTTGAATCTCTTGGCGACACCTTTTCGTGTTTTTGCTTTTCCACCTCTTCGTGCCATAGCGGGGCGACATTAAGCGCGATTCTCACGAATGCAACGGGGAAAGATGGCTCTTTTCACACCCTCAATCCCCTCCGAATCAGCCTCCTGAAGATGGTTGCAGGCGTTTTCCGGCTATATTTTTCGATTCCCTCGGTCGACTGGACCCGCTACACTCGCTAACCCATTATGAGCGAAGATTCCGTTTCCGACCATTCAGAAGATCCAGATGCCGACATCCAAGAGCCGGAGGTCGTCGAAGAAGTGATCGATGAGACCCCTGATACCGAGGAAGAAATGGTGAAGAAACTCGCTGATGCCCGACGCATTATCGGGAAGGAACTGAGAAAAGTAATTATCGGTCAGGCAGATGTAGTGGATCAGATGCTGATCGCACTTCTATCGGGCGGACACTGTCTCATTACTGGTGCCCCTGGACTGGCGAAGACCCTTCTCGTCAGCACGCTCGCGAAAGTCTTCGATCTTTCCTTTCACCGAATTCAATTCACACCGGACCTGATGCCTTCGGATATTACAGGAACGGAAATCCTCGAAGAAACGCCAGACGGCAAACGCGAGCTCATGTTCAGCAAGGGTCCGATCTTTGCAAATCTCGTCCTCGCTGATGAGATCAACCGAACTCCTCCCAAAACGCAGGCTGCTCTTCTCGAAGCCATGCAGGAAAAACAGGTCTCTGTAGCTGGGCAGAGCCTCGAGCTGGATAAACCGTTTTTCGTTCTCGCCACGCAGAACCCGATCGAGATGGAGGGAACCTACCCCCTCCCCGAGGCGCAGCTCGATCGTTTCATGTTCAATATCTTCATCGACTATCTCGGGGAGGACGAGGAGGTGGCCGTGGTTTCTCAAACAACAGGAGCTGGTTCCGAGCCAGTCGAAGCCATTTTCTCAGGAGAAGACTTGCTTAAATGCCACGAGGTCGTCAGAAAAGTTCCCATCGCCGAAGAGGTCGTTCGATACGCCGTTCGCATCGCATCCAATTCACGCCCCGGGCAGGAAGGCACCAGCGACTACATCAATGAGTGGGTCAACTGGGGAGCCGGAACGCGTGCCGGCCAGAGCCTCGTTCTCGGAGCCAAAACCAAAGCCCTCCTCGATGGCCGGTCCCACGTTACCTATGACGATATCAGCGCGATGGCAGCTCCGGTTCTGCGGCATCGAATTTTGACAAACTATCGAGCAGAGGCCGAAGGAATTACGGTCGATAGAGTTATTGAGAAGCTGATCGAGATGACACCGGAAAAAGTGTGAAGGAATTACCGTCAAGCATCTTGTCTGGAACCGGCTTGAAAGACGAAGACCATGACCTCGACATCCTACCTCGACCCGTCCGCTCTGATGCGGGTGAAGTCACTCGAATTGCGGGCGCGTATGGTCATGGAAGGATTCTGGAAGGGCTTGCACCGATCGCCCTACCACGGTTTCTCCGTCGAGTTCAGCGAATACCGTCCCTACGTCCGCGGCGACGACCCGCGATTTCTCGATTGGAAGGTGATGGCCCGCAGCGATCGCGCCTTCATCAAGAAATTTGAGGACGAAACCAATCTCCGCGCCCACATCCTGCTCGATCGAAGCAAATCGATGAGCTACGGCTCTGGCGAATATACGAAAGCCGACTACTCCTCCACGCTTGCTGCGACCTTCGCCTACTTTCTCATGGGGCAGAACGATGCGGTTGGTCTGACAACCTTCGATCAGAAAGTCGATCAGCACATTCCCGCTCGCAATCGGCCCGGTCAATTGCGGCGCCTCATGCTGCGAATGGAGCAAGCTCCGTCCGGGCATGGGACCGACCTTGGTGCGGCAATGAAAGGGCTCCATGAGCTGATTAAAAAGCGAAGCTTTATCGCTTTGATTTCCGATCTGCTCGCACCAATTGAAGAGCTCGAAACGCAAATTGGATATCTCGCAGCAGGAGGCCACGATCTCGCCATTTTCCAAACTCTCGACCCCCGTGAGATTGATTTCGATTTTTCTCAGGCCACCCACTATCGCGATGTGGAAACGGGTCAGGACCTTTTCATCGACCCGACAAACGCTCGCAGTGACTACCTTGAACGTTTCAGCGCCCATCGGGATGCCGTCCGCACGATGTGCGCCAAACACGGAGTGACTCATCACCTCTGTTCGACTGGTGAACCGCTCGAGCAGGTCTTGTTTGAATTTGTCACGGACCGCGCTAAATAAAAATCATGATAACAGACGACCAAAAAGCCAAACTTACGACTCTCGCCAGCGAACTTGTGAACCAGGAAAACGCCCGCATCCTTGTGGAACCTCAGGACCGCAGCACCGGATACTGGTTTGGAGGCGGAAACGTGATCCTAGATCGTGACGGATCCATCCTCATCTGCGGCCGCTACCGAAACTACGGCGACTCGCGAACCGGAGTAGGAGCCGGAGAACGCGGCCTCGAACTCGCCATTTTCCGGGCCCCGGACGTAGGCGGTGATTTTAAAAAAATCGTCTCTTTCTCGAAAGCGGATCTCGCTCATTCCGGAATGGACATCGTCTCGATAGAAGGTGTCGCCCTGCATCTCACCCCGGACGGCATCGAGCTTTTCATCTCAACAGAGAAAGATGCAAAGTATCCCGAGCGCATCATCGACTTCCAGAAACCCGGTGCCGGGGTCTGGAGCATCGATCGCATTTACGCGGATCGCGTCGAGGACCTGAGCCCTTCGAACATCGAAGAGATCGTTCCTTTTGGTTCCGATAACCCTGAGCGCTTGCACTGCAAAGACCCATGGGTTTTCAATCTCGACAATGGTGACCTCGTCCTCGGGCACTGCACCCACCCCTTCACCTGGTCCAGCAGTGGAACCGCTGCCTATCTCCGGAAAGCCGGAAGCAACAATTACGAAAAAATCACCGACGACATGCTGAAGCGCGGCCCAGTCTGGGACATTTCTGCTGCACGAGTCACGGAACGACTCAAGGTTCCCAACATCGGGGCCTTCGCCGGCGAAGGCGGTCTTTCGCTCTATTTCTACGACGGTGCCGAGTGCCTTCGGCAGCTCGACGAAAACCCCACTGCTGTCTCCCGTCCCCGGGGATGGTCCTGCGAAGAGATCGGAGGAATCGCTATCGGAAATGATCGCGACCTCAGTTCCATCGAAAGCATTTCTATCGAAGGCCCGCTATTTGTCTCCCCCAAGGGCACCGGCTGCTCCCGCTACGTCGCGACCCTCGTGACAGACGCCGGCAT
>JAKMGR010000386.1 GCA_022424805.1 Verrucomicrobiales bacterium | reverse complement strand
CCTTAAGGGAATCATTTTTCTCTTCATTATCTGCTGCGTCGCCGTGGTCGGATACATGATTGCTGGCTGGACTTTTATTGAGTCCACCTACATGGCCATCATCACTGTCTTTACGGTTGGCTATGGGGAGGTGCGTGAAGTTTCTTCCCCGGCCCTGCAACTCTTTACGATGGGTTTCATCGTCTGCGAATGTACGGGATATCTTTATATCGGAGGGGCTCTTGTTCAGTTCCTCATCGAAGGCCAAATTGAAAACACCCTCGGAAAACGTCGCATGTCCAAATTGATCGAAAACCTAAACAACCACACCATCGTTTGCGGATACGGCCGCGTCGGGCGAATTCTCGCCACGGAACTTGCAAATGCGAACCACCCTTTCGTTATCATCGAGAGTGCGAGGCTTGCGAAGACGAATTCCGAGAAAGGGACTTTCATTTCCTGAGGGCGGATGCAACCAGCGAAAAAGCTCTCGTTGATGCAGGGATTGAACGCGCCTCTGAGATCGCAGTGGTGCTCCCGAACGATGCATCCAATGCTTTTGTGACCTTGAGTGCCCGAAACTTGAACCCCAAGCTTTCCATAGTCGCACGCGGTATGACTCCCTCGACGGAGAGGAAGCTCATTCAGGCTGGAGCCGACCGTGTCGTTTTACCTGAGCATATAGGGGCAGAAAGAATTGCCAGCCTGATCCTGCGGCCGACGGCAAGTTCCCTTCTCACCGATCAACTGGTTATCAGTCACATCGCAAACGATCTAGCCGACCTCGAATTGAATGTGGAAGAGTTTTCCATACCCGCTGAATCCAATTTGATCGGCCGAAACCCGGCAGATCTCGAAACAGCAGGAAGCAGCGCGTTTCTCATCGTCGCAATTGTCAGGGCCAATGGAGAAACCATTCAAAGCCCTTCGAAGGACGACTTGTTTGAAGAAGGTGATATTCTCATCGTGGTTTGCCATACAGGCGCACCGTTGGACTTTACGGAAGTGTTCTCTCTGAAACGCGAGTCGATAGACAAAGCGTAGCGCCTTCCCTCCAAGGCGCAGATCCAAGCCACTCCCAGAGCGCTTTATCGGACATGGTTCTCTGGCGGCACGCCCCATGTCCGGCTCCCGGCCAGATGGTGTGACTCACGTCGAGTCCAAATTGTTTCGCCGAATTGACGGTATTCGTGTGCTGCGGCAGCCAGGGCTCTTTGCTCCCGCTGAAGACCCGGACTGGAATTTTCGGATAGTGCTTAAGCTTCCAGGGATGGCAGGATCCCGACATCACAACCACACGGCTGAAAAGCTCGGGATGGTAAAAGGGAAGCTCGCACGCTCCGGATCCGCCCATGCTAAATCGCATTAGGGAACAGTTCGCTTCATCGATGGAATGCTCAGCGATTACTTTTTTTACGATTTCGCCGACGATCTCTGGATTCCACTTTGTGTAGTGTCCGGGAACACCCTCCTCAGCGAGAGGACATATCGGTGCAAGAAACACGAAGTGTCGATCTCGGTGCGGCGCAAATTGCCGATTCACCAGTTTGGCATTTCCGCCGCCACCATGCAGGTAAACAACCATCGGCCATTTCTTTTCGCCAGCCGCGTCGTAGCCACTCGGGAAGAAAACGAGATAGTCATGACTGACTTTCTTTTCGCTCTTCCATTCGAAAGTCCGCTGCTCAGGAGCGACCTCCTGCGATTTATGAATTTGGTAAACAGTAATAAAAAACGCCGCCCACAGGAGAGCAAAGATCGGCGAAAAAAAATACCTTCGGTTCTCCCATAAAAACTCCCATATCTGCCCGACCAAGAAAACTGCAATCAGATAGTAGCGTAAACTGTGAATGCAGACGAAACTGTGCGCCCCTCGTCGATTCCTATCGCATGTTTACCCTTCTCAAGACCGACTCCGAGACGTCCGCCCGCCGCGGGCGCATGTCGCTAGCCCATGGTGAAGTCGAAACCCCTACCTTCATGCCGGTTGGGACAAAGGGCACCGTGAAGTCAGTTCACCCCACAGAACTCACCGACCCCGCTCTCGATTGCCAAATCATCCTCGGCAACACCTACCACCTCTACCTCCGCCCCGGCACTGATGTACTCGATGAATTTGGCGGGCTCCACAATTTCATGCGGTGGGATCGCCCGATTCTGACAGATTCCGGAGGCTACCAGGTCTTTTCTCTCTCCAAGCTTCGCAAAATCACCGAGGACGGAGTTCGCTTTCAAAGCCACATCGACGGCAGCCCCCTTGAACTCACCCCCGAGTCCGTTCTCGAGATTCAGCGCTCCATCGGCAGCGACATCTGCATGATTCTGGACGAGTGCCCACCCTACCCCTGCGAAC
>JAKMGR010000547.1 GCA_022424805.1 Verrucomicrobiales bacterium | reverse complement strand
GAAGAGGAGAGCCGAAATCGGAACGTAAAGCAGAGCGCCGAGCCAGACGCTCTTTTTGGCAGCCGTTTCGCTCTCGGCTGTCGCGTAGCGCTGGACGTAGCTCTGGTCGATTCCGAAGTTCTGCAGATTGATGAAGAGGCCAAAAATCAGAATGACCCAGAAGGTCGGGGCATTGAGCGAGGCCCCGAAACTCCCCAGCGAAAACTTGTCTGCCTCGTTGGCGATGCTGAAAACCTGGCCAGCCCCCTCAGGCATCCCGGTAAAAATGACTCCGAGGCAGAGAAAGATTCCTAACGTGAGCACAATGCTTTGAATTACGTCGGTCCAGATCACGGCTTCGATTCCTCCGATAAGTGTATAGATCGTAACGAGGATGCCTGTCACAATAATGATCGTGAAGACGCTCCATCCCGTCAGCGGAGCAAGGGCAAGAGCGACGAGATAGAGAATGGTGCCGACGCGCCCCATTTGAGTTAAAAGATAGCAGACGACCGCGTAGACTCTCGCCCACGGACCGAATCGTTCTTCGAGGTGAGTGTAGGCGGAGACTTGGCCCGCTTTACGAAAGAAGGGGACAAAGTAGCGAGTCGCGATCCCCGCCGCAATTGGTAGCGACAGTCCAAAGACAAATGGATTCCAGTTGTCGTCGAAGGCTTTTCCTGGATTCGCGAGAAAGCTGATGCTGCTGACAAAGGTGCCGAAAATGGATAGCCCTACTGCCCATCCGGGAAGGGCTCCTCCTGCGGCCATGAAGCCATCTGTTGTCTTGGAACGTTTTGCGAGCCAGATGCCAAGTCCGACGACTACGATGAGGTAGACGACGAGAACGATAAAGTCCGAGGTTTTCATGAAAAGATCAGCTTCCTTCGTAAGTATATTGTTGGTGCAAAACGGGGGCCAGCTCTGCGATGACATCGGAGTGCTCGTCAGCGACATTAGCCGTTTCGTGAGGATCGTTCGTATGATCGTAGAGTTCGCGAAAATCCACCATGCCTGTCTCGATGTTTTTCCACTCAGTGTAGCGCCATTTCAGGGTTCGGACTGAGTAGCCCCAGTGGGTCGCTTTGGCTTTTCCGTAGAAGGGATGTTGATGCTGGGTGAAGGCATGATCCTTCGAGCCTGCAAATGTATCCTCAAGCAGAGGGGCGAGGCTCACGCCATGTTGCCCTTGGGGTGTAGGAACGCCAGCCAGTTCAGTGAGAGTGGGAATGAGATCGACCAGCTCAGCCAGCGAGTTGATAGATAGGGCGGTCGAGTTTTTCTTTGATGTGTCCGAAATAATGAGGGGAACACGCGCATCGAGTTCAAAGTTTGACGTCTTTCCCCAGAGCTGGTGTTCTCCGATATGAAAGCCGTGGTCGGAAGTGAAAACGACGATGGTGTCCTTTTCGAGCTTGGCCGCTTTCAAGGCATCGAGAAGGGCGCCGACCTGGGCGTCGAGAAAGCTGATCGATGCGTAGTAGCCGTGGCGAAGGTGTTTCGTAAGGTCTTTGTCGAGTGGCCCATCAGGGACGAGGCCATATCCGTGAACTTCGCGGTTGGGATGCAGAGCGATTACCGGAACATTGGTAGGCGGATCGATCGGTTGGGGATGTGTGATTTTGTCTGGGTCGTAGAGATCCCAGTATTTCTTCGGGGCAACAAAGGGGAGATGCGGGCGCCAGTAGCCAACAGCGAGAAAAAACGGTTTTCCTTTTTCCTCCATTCGGGAGATGGCTTCGACGGCGCGTTCGGTGATGCGACCATCGCGGTAAGCGGTGTCCGGGACTTCGTAGTTCTCGAAGACGGGTGCCTTGTATTTCGGCGGATTGGATCCCTTCGGCATCTGGCTGAAGACGGTGTCTGCAGCGTGGGTTCCCTCGAAGAGATACTCGTCAACCGACCACGACTGTCTATCCTTCGTCACACCCATGTTGTGAAAGATTTTCCCGATACACTGGGAAAAGTAACCGTCGTTGAGGAAGGCCTGTGGGAGCGTTATGACGTCGGGCAGTGCGGTGCGAAATGATTTTCGGAGATCGTCGACGCCCGTCGCATCCGGATAGCGGCCGGTCAGGAACGATGATCGGGATGGATTGCAGACAGCTTGCTGACAGTAGGCATTGAGAAAGGTAGTGCCTCGTTTCGCGAGTCGATCGAGATTCGGTGTGATTGCGTTAGGATCACCATAGGGGCTGATCGCGCAATTGAGGTCATCGGCTACGATGATTAAAACGTTCTTTTTTTCAGCGCCGGATACGATAACAGATAAGAAGAGAAGAAGAAGGCAAAGAAGATGTCTCATTGCTGGTAATCTGGGTTTGGAGTGGGCATGCGAGCGTCGACAGAGTTGAGATAGCGTTTCAGTTCGTCACGAAGTCGGTTCGCGACGTCCAGTTGAGAGGATGCAAGATCACGGGATTCGGTGAAGTCTTTTTCCAAGTCGTATAATGCGACACGATCGCTTTCCTGAAACCAGAGCAGCTTCCAGTTTCCTTTGCGTATCGCAGAGTGCGGTTTCGTCTTGCTTGTCTCACTGTCGTCGACGCCGATCTCATCAATGCGTTCGGAGTATTTCTTTTCGGGGTGGTAGTAAGGAAAGTGCCAGACCATGGAGCGGTCTGGCAGTTCGCTACCTTCGCGGAGCTGAGAAAGGAGGGAGACTCCGTCACGAGCTGATTTTGCATTGGTTCCAGCTAACTCAGCGAAAGTAGGAAAGAGGTCGGGCGACCAGACTGCTGTTTCATTCAACGAGCCGGGTTCGACGAAATTTGGCCACCGGACAAGAAAGGGGACTCGAATTCCTCCTTCGTAGAGGTTCCACTTGCTGCCGCGCAAGGGCGCGTTGCCTGCGTAGTTCGGATGGCCGCCGTTGTCCGAAGTGAAAACAACGAGAGTCGACTCGGCCTTCCCAGCCTCCTCCAATGCGTCGAGCAGTTCGCCTACGTGGTGGTCGAGAGTCGTCACCATGGCCCCATAGTGCGCGAGCGTTTCGCGGCGGGGATCGCTCTTCGGAAAAGAGTTAAGGTAACGATTGTAAAGCCAGCGCATGCGGGTGTGGTTTGGGTCGTGCACGAAAAAGTGCGAGACCATCAGGAAAAATGGGGCGTCGCGATCTGCTTTCAGGAAATCGATCGCGTGTTGGGTCATCGCATCATCCGGGTAGGTGTCTTCGGGCAGATCGAGAAACTTGCGGGCATTAGTTCCTTTTCTCCAGTAGCTGTAGGGGTGGCTGCCGAAATCTTCGATCGCCTTTTGGAATCCCTGCTTTTTCGGACCGTGAGTGGGGCTCCAGCCGAGGTAGCCCTCGTAGTGTGCATTAAGATGCCACTTTCCGAAAAAGCCGGTCTCGTATACTTGCTCGGAAAGAGCTTCGGGAATGGTTCGGGATTTGAGTTTGAGGTCAATCGTGAACGGTGGAGCCCGCAGGGGAGCAGTAACGTTCTGGTATCCTACTTTGTCCTTTACGACGAACTCGAATCCGTTTCGGGCTGTTGAATTGCCAGTGAGAAGAGCGGCGCGGGATGCGGAGCAAATTGGCGCGGCGGCGTAGGCTTGCGTAAAACGCATGCCCTGCTTCGCGAGCCGGTCGAGGTTTGGAGTGTCAAATCGCTCGCTCCCATAGCACCCCAAATCTGACCAACTCAGATCGTCCGCAAAAATGAGGAGAATGTCAGGCTTTTCAGCGCCGTCGGACGAGACGGCAAAAGCCAGGGCAGCAAGAAAGCACAAAGCCTGTCTGCGAGCAGCGACGAGGTAGGGCATCACTTATCAAAAGATGAGATGTCAGACGTTTCAATCTTCGCCGGATCAATGACAACGTGTTTCACCTTTGTCCGTCTCCAGGTGTAGGTCATGTGGACGAGGCCGTCGTTGGTCTGGATCATGGCGGGGTAGGAGTATTCGCCGTCTTTTTGATTTTCGATGAATGTGACGGCCTTCCAGTTTTTCCCGTCGTCACTGATTGCGAGATTCAGCTTGTTGCGTTTTCCCCAGCCATCTTTGCGGTCACCGCCGATGTGATTGTATAGCAGGAGGTGTCTTCCGTCTCTCAGTGTGAGTGCTTCAATGCCCGAATTGTTGTTCGGAAAATTCGACTCGGCCAGCTCCGTCCAAGTCTCTCCGTTGTCATCAGAGAAGGCCTGGATGATACGCTCGTTTTTCGAGCGGAACATGGATTGTAACCTGTTAGGTCCGAGGCGTAACAGGGTTGGCTGGATGACTTGATAGGGTTGAGTCTCGGGTTCGGATC
>JAKMGR010000348.1 GCA_022424805.1 Verrucomicrobiales bacterium | reverse complement strand
TCAGCGCCATCGTTGAGCGGGTTCGGGGAAATGTCCGAATTCTCGAGGGCGCTCTCATTCGAGTCGCGATGGTCAATACTATGAACGAAAACACGATCGTGGTCGAAGATATTCCAGAGATTCTCTCGGACATTTGCGGCAATGCCGAATCGGCATCGGTTGGCATCGAGGAGATCAAGGAAGCCGTTTGTGAGCACTACGATATTGAGTTGAAGGTGTTGATTGGGAAAAAGCGCATTGCACGTGTCGCCGAGGCCCGGCAGGTGGCCATGTTCCTCTGCCGAACGATGACGGACCTCTCGCTCATGGACATTGCGGCTGGATTTGGCAAGGACCACGGGACCGTGATCTACGCCGTGAAGAAAATTCGATCAAAATGCGAACAGTCCGCTTCCCTCAAGAGCACAGTCGAATTGATTCGTCGCCGTCTCGTGCGTGGGGGAAGGGTAAATTCGACCCCTTCGAAAAAGTTTCCCACCAACTTCCTTGACCGGTCCTAGCGACAGGTGGAAGGAAGTTTGCCATGGTTTATTGGGGCGGGAGCCACAGGCGCACCGCCCCGACACACACTACGGAGTAAAATGTGCGCTAGACAGAGCGTCCTTTCGCGTTCACACTCCCTCCGGAAAAAGTATGAAATTCCAGATCGAAAAAGACGTATTTCAGGAGGCTCTCAACCAGGTTCAGCACGTTGTCAGTACGCGGACAACGCTCCCGATTCTTTCCAACGTCCTGATCGAGGCTGACGAGCTCGGGCTTCAGCTGTCGACCACGGATCTCGACGTGACGATTACGAAACGGATCTCTGCGAATGTTTCCGAGACCGGAACGACGACGATGCCCGCTCGGCGCCTTGCCAGCATTGTCCGCGAATTGCCTGTCAGCGAAATTGATTTTGAGGTTAACGCAGACAATGCCGCCTCCGTTAAAGCCGGTCCCAGTTTCTTCAAAATTCTCGGCCTGCCCGGCTCTGAGTTTCCAACCATCGGAGAATTTGGCGAAGCCAAAGAGTTCACAATCGATCAGAAACTACTCAAAGAGGCGCTTCGCAAAACTTCCTACGCAATCTCGACCGATGAAACCCGCTACGTCCTCAATGGTGTGAATTGTCTCATTGGAGAAGGATTACTCACCCTTGTGGCAACCGACGGACGCCGCCTCGCCATGGTCGAGCAGGACCTCGAATTTCCTGCTGGAAACGAGACCTCTGCGATCATTCCTACCAAGGCGGTCAACGAGCTCCAGCGACTTCTCGAGGACGAAGGTGAGATGAAAGTCTCACTGACCGACAGTCAAGCCAGCTTTGAGCTGAACGATAGTCACCTCATCACCAAGTTAATTGAGGGCAACTACCCCAATTTCCGCCAGGTCATTCCCGGTGCCGCAAACCATCGTGTCACGGTGGAGCGCGAATTGTTCCACAACGCCGTGAAGCGGGTCAGCCTTCTTGCCAACGAGAAAACGAATTCCATCAAGTTTGCGTTCGAAGACAACACGCTCAAGATTTCCGCTAATTCACCCGAAGTAGGCGAAGCAGAGGAAGTGATCGATGTTCGATACGACGGTCCCAAGATCGCGGTGGCCTTCAACCCTGAATTTGTCATGGCGCCCCTGCGGAATCTCGACCAGGACGAAGTCTTCGTCGATCTCATCGACGAAAGCAGCCCCGGGGTTATCAAGATCGACGAGCCATTCCTCTACGTCATCATGCCGATGCGCGTGGCGGGGTGATCTAGGCGTTCTACGCCTTTATCGATACCGCTGCCCTCGGATTGAGATCAGGGCTTCTTCCAGCTTCTCGTGGTCGGGTTCCTCGCTAAGGTGGCTTTGGGCGACTGCCTGACTCGCAAGCATAGAGGGCCCGAAATTTGCTCCCCTCTTCTAGTGTTTTGAGCTTTTCCTGAATGCGCTGATTCATTTCTGCAAGATACACCGAGACTCGCGTTTCGACATATCGGAACAGATAAATCACCCCTCCAGAAAGTTTCGCACCAGTGTCAGCCCGGCATCTTGGCTTCGCTCCGGGTGAAACTGGCAGGCAAAGATGTTGCCCTGCCCGACGCTGGAGGCAAAAGGATCCCCGTAGACGGTGGTCGAGTTGATGAGACTCTCGTCTGCTGGCTTGGGGTGAAAGGAGTGAACGAAGTAGAGATGGAGCGGAGCCGGCGTATCTTTCCAGAGCAGAAAACTACGATCTTTGGGAGCCACCTCGTTCCAGCCCATGTGAGGAACTTTCAAGCCGAGGTCATCGCTGAACTTCACCACCTCGCCTTTGAAGAATCCGAGGCCTTTCAGCCCAGGAGATTCTGCGGAACTTTCGAAAAGAACCTGGTAACCGAGACAGATGCCGAAGAAAGGGCGGTCTTGGCTAAGCCATTCGAGAATGGGGTCGCGGAGTTGCTTGCGATCCAGATCCTCAACGCAGTCGCCGAAAGACCCGACACCGGGAAAAAGGAGACGGTCGACCAAATCAAGGTCCGAAGGAGCCGACACGAGCGTACCTTCCCGTCCCAGGAACTTGAGGACATTGAG
>JAKMGR010000286.1 GCA_022424805.1 Verrucomicrobiales bacterium | reverse complement strand
CAACCGCTTTTCTCTTCTTTTTTGAGTGGGGTGGAGAGAACAAGTCTCCATTTCAACACCCCACAAGCCTCGCCGTTCTCGTGAACAGCAACTGAGTCTCGATCGCTGATTCGTTGAGCCCGGTGATTTGCGATAGCACTTTTCGATAGGTCTCCAACTGCGGGTGGTATTTTTCGACGAGGAAATCAATATCCTGATCGGTTTCGGCCCGGTTGGTTTTGAAGTCGATGATAGTCGCTCCATTTGGCTTTCCGTCTTCGTCGAGATCAATCACAGCGCGGTCGAAGGTTCCGGAAAGCCACTCGCCGTCGAGGAGGATCTCGAAACTTTTTTCCCGCCAGACTTCTGCGGATGTCTCGGGTTGGCTCAGTGCGGAGGCGATTTCGGAATTCTCCAGTGCGTTGCGGAGCTGTTGGATTGCATCGTTCTTCAGTTTTTCATCGGCATAGGCACGAGACTGAAGTCGCTCTTCGAGTTTGGTCAGGGTGTCGCTTTCGAGCCACTCGATTTCTTCAAACAAGCCGTGAACGAGCGTTCCGAGCTCGCGAGCGTATTCGCCATTGTGGCTGAAGATTTGTGCGGCACTCATCATGCCGACTTCGGAACCGCTCGGCGTTCGGCGGGCGGGCCGGGGGCGCGCGAGCTCAACGGAGACTGGAGCACTGGGGGCGAGGTCGCGGGTTTCACTTTTGAATTTTTTCTCGATGGACGTGAACCAGCTGCGGTCCGTATTTGCTCCGTCCGATTCAAAAAGCAGGGACACGGGTCGTTCACCAATCTGGGATTCAACGGGATCGCCGTTGCAGAGTGATTCCATCAGCAACTTGATCCCGTTGTTTGAGCGTGCACCGTTCCCGCGCGGCTGGGTAATGAGGTAATTTGCATAGCGGGCCCGGGTCAGGGCGACGTAGAGTTTGCAGAGGTTTTCGTAGGCGGCATCGGCTTCGCGTTGAGCGTGAAATTCACTCAGCGTTGCGTCGGCGTCGTAGATTTCCTTTTTGGGTAAATCAAAGACCCACTCGACTTCACGGGCAGCATTCTTCCGCGCTCCGATTTCGTTTCGGGCGGTGGTCAGGGCGTTGCCTTCGAGGTCGGGAAGAATTACGGCGTCAAAAGTCAGGCCCTTCGACTTGTGAATCGTCATCACCTGGACGGCGCTTCGGGTATCGGGCTCGCGGACGGTTCGGTTTCGGGCAAAGGAAAGAAACTCGTCAATATCACGGGAACCGTTTTCGTCGAAGAGTCGAGCGGTCAGGGCGAGTTCTTCGCCACGCTTCTGGCTGAAGTCATCCAGTGAAAATTGCGCTGATTGCTGCAGTGTCAGGATGAAATTCCGCACGACATGCTCAAAGCCTTTTTCGAAAACATCGCCACGAACCTGCGAGGAAAGTTTGCCGGCTGACCAATCTTCTTTTTCCATCACTTCACCAAACGGAGTCATGCGGAGGTGTTCGTAGGAAAAGGTGTCTCCGGGGTGTGCAGCAAATTTCAGGTAGCTGAGGATGGCGCGGTTCAGCGCGTTGTCTGTCGCGACCGGCATGTCGGCCTCGCTCATCACGGGAATATCCGACTTGGCCCGGATGTAATTTACGAGAGAGCGACCGACTTTGTTGGTCTGGACGAGAATGGCGCACTCCAGCCCGCGCTCGATGGGATTGATTTCTTTGAGAAGGGCAACTGCGATGGCAAAACGATCTTCCTCGACCGCCTTCTCACCTTCCGGCGGGACTGGATTGATTAGCGCGGTGTAGCCGGGGAGTTTTTCATTTTGCGCGCAGACTTTGTGATCATGCCATTCCCATTGCGCGAGTGTGGCTTCCGGGATTTTAAGGGACTCAAGGACGTCCCGGTTTCCGAAAATCTGATTCACTGGATCGATCACGTCGCGACCAGAACGCCATGACTCGTCGAGGTTGCGTTTCTGAATGCGTTCCTCGTTTTGATTGTAGTGATTGAGGATGTCGCGTGAGAGCGTCGGGTCTCCGCCGCGCCAGGCGTAGATGGACTGCTTGGCGTCACCAACCTGAAAGAGGGAGCGTTCGCCGGACTCATCCTGAATCGTTTCGTCGATGAGATTGGCGATAACCTTCCACTGGAGAAAGCTGGTATCCTGGAACTCATCAAGGAGCCAGTGATCGTAGCGAGCGTCGAGCCGGTAGTCGATGCGGAGGCGATCGTCGTCGCCCGGAACCTGGCTGAGAATCGGAGCTTCCTCCTTGTCGTCGCCCTGACCTGCGAGCAGCAGGGCGAGATCCTGAAAGGTCAGTTTTCCCTGTCGCCGGACGCGCTCTGCGTAGCTCGACTCGTAGCGGTCGAGCAATTGCCAGACGCCCTGGGTGCGGCGAAGGCACGTCTCGATTTCCGCGCCGGCGATATGTCGGAGGATGCGCAGGACAATGGAGCACTCCTCCGGACCGAGTTCGTGAGGCATGCGGTTGAACTTCAGTTCTGCATACCCCGATCTGAGATCGCTCCAATGCGGAAGCAGCGTCCTAAACATATAGGAAATGCGGTTCGTCATTTTTGCTCCGGGGCGATGCGCCGGAGCCTGATCGCGAAATTCCTCCCAATAGGCCCAGTTCACTTTTGTCTTCGCTTCCTTCCCCCCGTCGGGATCATCGGCGAGGCTGAACAATTCAAAGAGCTCGGCGAAGTCCTTTTGAAGGTCCGTTTTTACTCCGAGAAAATTGCAACCGTCTGGCCAGATCGCTTTCTCATTTCCCCATCGTTTTGCCGAAGGAGCTTCGAGGTAGAGTCCATGCAGGTCTTCTACAAATTGATCGAGCTCACGGAGAATGCGTGACTCCTCCTTGCCGAAAGTAGCCTGGCGAAAAGCTTCGAGAAATTCGCGCTGCGCAGGGTCGACTTCCTCGCGGGAAAAACGCCGTTGAAAGACAGAGCGATAGACTTCCTTTTTCGCAATCGCTTCGAGATGGGGATCAATGATTTCGAAATCACCCGAAAGTCCGAACTCACCGGGAAAGGAACGAAGAATATTTGAGTAGAAGCTGTCTAGCGTGCCGAGAAACAGCCGCGGCATGTGGCTGATGAAAGTTCGCAGAAGCAGCGTGTAGTCCTCCTGCTTCATCGACTCCAGCGATTCCGCAAGAAGGCTCTCTCCGCTGATGTTGGGAGCTTTGTCAGGATCTGTGGCAGCTTTGGCAAGCTTCTCGAGGATTGATTCGAAGAACTCCCCGGCGGCCTTGCGTGTGAATGTGACCGCAATGATTCGCTCCGGTGCGACATTATGCCCCGCCCGAAGCTGCAGCGCCATCAAACCAATGTAGCGGTTGGTAAGCTGGTAGGTTTTCCCAGAACCAGCCGATGCGAGAATGATTTCGTTGGTTAGCATTTCGGAGATTCAACAGGGTCAGGTCGCTGACTCAACAGGGTTGGGTCGACGGATTCTTTGGCTTCGCCGAATAGGATTTCTTTAAAGGGATCACTCCAGGGGAGGCGGTTCGCGGGTGGCCAGAAGGTGCAGCTTTGCACTGCCTCAACGACGCCTTCGGCGCAGCGAAAGGCGGAATCGAGCAGTTCCTGATCGAGGTCGAGCCAGAGATCGAGAACGATTTCGGCGCGGGGCGGTCCGAGGGCAACGTGTCCGACTTCAATTTCGCGGTCGGGATAGCGTTTGGTGAGAGATAGAAGGTAGAGCGGGATCTGTAGATCGACCCAGCGGTGAGTTTTGCCGTCGCATTCGAATTTCTGCCACTCGGGAAATTGATCGGGATCTTCGGTGCGCTTGATCGCGGTGTAATGATACTCGGCGACGAGTTTGTTTTTTCTGGTCGCCGAGTTGTAGATGGAATGGGTCTTGAAATCGAATACCCGGAGCCTTCCGTCTTCGTGCTGTTCGATTCTGTCGATACGCCCGGAGATGGGAAGCCCGGCAATCTCAAAGGGATGTTCGTCTGTGGAAATGCTGATCTCGGGTTCAAGAATGCGCCATCCGTCGGCGCGCTCGGCTGCTTCGATTTTTGCCCACCAACCAAGCCTCCGATGTGCCGCTTCGCGTTGAATGAGAACGGGTGTGGTCAGGTTGGATCCGTATTTCTGGTAGAGAATCGCATCGACTTCGGATTTGAGAAAATCGGTTATTTTCTTCGCATCGGCAGATTGCGTGGCTTCGGGATCTCGTCCGTATTGCTCGAGGGCGTCATGGAGGAGGTTGCCGAAATCACGGGCGTCCATTTCACTTTTCTCCGAATCAACTTCGTTCATGCCAAGCCCGTGAGAAAGGTAAAAGCGGAACGGGCAAGTGAGGTAGCTGCGGAACTGGGTTACGCTGAGGCGCTGGAAAACTCTCGAATCTTCTGGAAGGGGAGATGGTTTTAGCTGCCACGGAAGTTGCCAGGGGAGCGGAGTCCGGGCCGGGGTTTCGCCATTGAAAAATTGAAGGGTACGACGGGGAAGTTCCTCGTCTGGACATTGGAACAGGAGACGCGAGGGACGCATCGGATCACCGCTTTCGCTTTGTCTTCCGAAAATGAGATCGACTCGGCCGCCCCGGTCTTTTCTCGTACGAATCAGCGAGTCGAGCAGATAGGCGTCGCGCGAAAAACGATCATCGTTGTTGGGAATTCCGAGGACGCGGCGGGCTGAGTCAGGGAGAAAGGCGTGACCGATGATCGCCTCGGGAACGACGTGATCATTCATTCCGGTAACGACGAGGTGAGGTGCGTCCTCCCAGAGAAGCTCGAGCCAGCCTTGTAGATCAATGTCTTCTGGTTCGCGTTCGTCGTAGAGTTTGCGCTCGCGAAT
>JAKMGR010000280.1 GCA_022424805.1 Verrucomicrobiales bacterium | reverse complement strand
CGGATTTGGATGACTTTTCTGAAGAAGGTAACGAGCCGGTAGACGTTGAGGCTGACGTTGAGGCTGACGTTGAGGCTGACGTTGAGGCTGAAACCGAAGAACCAATTCAGAGTTCCGTTCTCGATGAGATTTTTCCGGCTTCTGTATCAGATGATAATGATGAAATCGAAGGGCTCGATGACAGTAGCGCAGATGGAATCGAAGACGCTAGCTACGATGTGGCAACGGTCCCAGGGTTGGAGATTTCCTCCCCTTTCATCAGTGACAACATGGGGACTCCGATCGATGCACTGGGAATAGACGAAAACCTCGAAGACGCTCTCGGGCATGAGGACTCCCTTTCCGACGAAACCATTTCGCATATTGAAGTATCTGACTCAACGCCACGCGATGAGGTAGTCGAGCACACAACGCATTTTCTGGGAGATATCTCGACACCGGATACAGAAGAGCCGGAGAGTAAATCCGAAGTCGGACGAGCCATTCGCACCTTGGCAGATGCGAGAGAGCGTGCCAATGCCTCCAGCCTGCTAAAAACAGACACTCACTATTCGATCGCAGATTCCGAGCCAGTTTCGGAAATCGACGAATACGTCGATGAAGAAACCGACTCACCGCTTCTCGCCACTCTCCAGATCGAATCAATCGGTCCTTTGCAGCAGAGGGTCTATCAGTTTGCCAAACTCGCTCACCGCGAACTCAGCGATCCTCGAGTCAGCATTTCCGACGTCGATGGGGTCTATCTCTATCGCGACGAACCGTTTGAAATGTCGATCTCGGAAGAACTTCGAATGATTCGCACTTTGCAAATCGCCGGCGAGCAGAGCGGGCTGAACAAAGTTTCCGGCTCACAGGTATGTGATGGAGACGGGCGTTGGCACACAGTCTTTATGGCTCACGGCGCGGAAGCCCGACTTCTCGCTCATTTTGATCTCGCTGAACCGCTCGATCCGCCTCTGTTGGAAGAGTGGTCGAAGGTCCTTGCGGAAGCCGTAGATCCGGCGAATGCTTCCTCTTGAATCAGCCCCCCGGATTTTGACGCCATTCGACGAACTCTCTGTTTCTTTCGAAAACCCCGCTACCGACGCGATGGGCTACAACGCAGTGCAGGGCAAGCTCTACTGCGGAGTTGATCAAGTTCAGATTCAGTTTAAGCAGAAGGATCGCGCGTTTCGAAAAGGCGAGACAACCACTGTCGACTTCGATTATGGGGAAGTCGAGACGACGGAGTTGATCTCTCGCTGGCTTCGTCCCAAAATACTAGTGTTCGCGACACGCTCTCCAGAAAAGCTGGACGAATTTCCAGGCGCCAAAGTCGGGCGAGTCGAGCTTCGCATTCTCCCAGAATCGATCGCTAACGCCAAAAAGGTCGAAGGTCTAATCGACTTCAAGCAATCCGAAGCATTTCTCACTGAGACGGAATCCCGAATTGGTCGTGATACCTCAACATGACCGATTCTTCGAGGAAATCCCAGAAGCGTGGAAAAAAAGTAAAGGCGTGGCAGTGGGCCATCTTTCTTGTTTTCCTGCTCGTGTTCGCATGGGCCTACACCTACCTCGGGATTCTCGTGATGGCCCAGAATACGGCACGGAACGGCGGCATCCAGGAACAGTATATCGAAGCGACTTACCAAACCGCTGCGTTTGAGAAAGGCCGCTACGATGCAGACGTTTCGATCACGGCGCGCTTCACCCGACTCTTTCCTCAGGTAACTGACGGCTTTGTCTCTCCGCTCTGGCCTTGGCTCGCCTGCGCTCATGCAGATGATCCACCTAATCAGTTGTTCGAAAAAGGAAAAAAACTGAACATCCTCCTTTCCTGCTGCGCCCTAGTATTCATCGGAATCGCCGCAGCCAACGCATTCTCTTTCAACGGAGCTGCCGCTCTAATTCTGATGGGAGGATTTGGTGTGATCCTGGAGCGCTCCACGTATTTTACCCCTGATGCTCTCTACTTACTTCTCTTCGTGTTTTCCTGGCTCTGCGCTCTCAGCCTGATTCGCCAGAATCACCTTTGGCTCTACGGCGTTTTCGGGAGCTTGTTAGGTTTAACACTGCTCGCTAAGTCTCCGATCTGGCCACTTCCTGCCGGGTTTTTGCTCATGTCTCTCATCCGCGCAATTGTGGGGGCATTTCATGGTCGTCGGAATCCGGAGAAAGAATCCCTCTGGAGCAACACCAATCAATTCGTTGGCCTGGCCATCCTTTGCACAGCCCTCCTT
>JAKMGR010000274.1 GCA_022424805.1 Verrucomicrobiales bacterium | reverse complement strand
CCCGCCGCTTTTCTCCTGACACGAGTCGTGAGTCATCCCGGCGAAAATACGATCTGCATCGACCTCGGCAATAAGGCGGTATCGGCGGAAAACCCGATCGAGAATCGCGTGCGCTTTCCCGCCTTGCCTGTTGAAAAATTTGTAGGTCAAAGCGAAGAGCACCTCGTTCTTGAAGTTGTAGATCGCGGCGCCTTCCCCATCGGCGCCAAAATCATCGGTGTGCCGTATCATGTCTGTCCAAGTGTTGCACTCTATCAGAGAGCCGTCGTCGTGCGCGATGGCAAATGCACGGAGGAAGAATGGGAGATCGAAGCGCGGGATCGCAGACTCACTGTGTGATCAGACTCTTGCAGAGTGAGTGCGACTGCACTCACTGCAGCAAGGAACTATCAACCGTTCCTGTGCGACCGTCCGGCAGGCGAATCTGGGCTGTGCCGCCTGATTTCCTGAGGATACGCACATTACTTCCCTTGTAGAGCTTTACCTTAACTCCGTTCACCATCGCAGTTCCAGTACGTGCAACTGATGCTGATGTGCCACCGGTATCTCCACTCTCGCGACGTTGAAAAATGGGCGCCGGACCTTCCTGTGTGGGTGGCGGCGTTGCTGAGGGTGCTGGAGGTGCTGGCGCATCATAGGCAACAGGATCAGGGATTTCTCCATTTCCTGCTGGAGGAGCAGGTGTCGTCGGTGCATCAGTCGCAGCCATCTCGCCAGCAGGAGCCGATACGGGACCGCTTGCTGAAGCACCGGCGGGAACACTGGTTCCGGAGTCATCACGCTTCTTGAAAAGCTTGCTCAACAAACCGCTTTTGCGATCGTTTCCGACCTGCGTTTCGGAAGGAGTAGATTCCGAATCCCCTGCCGCCTCACTGATGAGAGCATCGATCGAATTTGGATCCATCACGGCGCCGGTGGAATCCCCACCTCGCTGAATCGGGACACTGTCAGGAGCTGGTGGGGTATCGGCGCCATCTCCGGGTTCCACAGAAGTCGTCTGGTAGGTCGTGGCTCCGATCGGTTCCCGTGCAACTGAGGCGTTAGCCTGCTGCTTCTTTCCCCCAAAAAGTTTAAAAAGCCCACCCGGTTTTTTGAGCATTCCGAAATCCGAAGTAGGTGCGTCGTTTGCGGCCACAGCTCCCTGCTCGGGTGTGACTGGAGAACTTTCATTCGTAAAAGGCGGAACATAATCACGGTTGGTTTGAACCGTATTTCTAGGTTGAAGCGGTTCAGGCATGGGCGGCGGCATGTTGGCTGCAAGATACTCTGCCGCGGTGCGTGGAACAGGAGGTGCCGGAGCACTACTCATGGCCGCCCGCTCATACATCTGCTCTTTTCTGCGGCGGGCCTGTTGGGCGGCGGTGGCGAGTTCCAACTCGGCCTTGCTCATGTTGTAGGCCACATTTCCCTGCGTATCGAAGGCGGTCGCGGCGGGACCGTAGGTGGGGCGCTCTGCGCTATCCTGCGAGTTGCCGACGTTGGCAAAACATGATAGTGCGAGAGTTATGGGGAGAATCGCTTTCATACCGTCCGAGTGTTTTCTCTAATACCTTGCCTAATTTTTAAAAAATTTCCAGCCTAACAACGATGAATTTACTTTTCGACGTCCACCTTGATTTGAGCATGAACGCTCTCGAATGGAATCGCGATCTTACCATGACGCTTTCCGAAGTGCGCGAACTGGAAGCGGGCATGAGCGACATGAAAGGTCGGGGAATGAACACGGTGACACTCGACGAAATGCGAACAGCGGGGGCCGGACTTTGCGTTGCTACACAAATTGGCGGCTGCATGAAACCGGCAGGCCCAGTCGCAAGTTGGGAGTCCCCTTCCCAGGCCTGGGCGATGACCCAAGGGCAGCGAGCCTACTACGAAACTCTTTCCGAGATGGGTGAAATGGCACCCATTCGCAACCTCACTGAGCTTGATGCCCATTTGGAACTGTGGTCTGACCCTGTTTCCGCGGCTGAGGACAAGGCACCCGTTGGATATATCCTCAGTCTTGAAGGCGCCGACTCTATTGTTACGATCGATTACCTCGAAAAAGCCTGGGAATATGGATTGCGCGCCATCGGGCCAGCTCACTACGGAATTGGGCGTTACGCCTTTGGCCACGACAAAGAGGGCAACCTTCCCGAAAACGGGAAAGAGCTCGTTCGCAAAATGGATGAGCTAGGGATCATTCTAGATGTGACCCACCTCAGTGACGACTGCTTTTACGACGCACTCGACATCTACGAAGGAACCGTCTGGGCCAGTCACTCCAACTGCCGAGCGCTCGTCGATGATCCTCGGCAATTCGATGACGAGCAGATCAAGTTACTCATCGGGCGCGGCGCCGTTCTCGGGAGCGTATTTGATGCGTGGATGATGAAACCCGGGTGGACTCGCGGAGAATCAACGCCTGACTCTGTCGGTGTTAAATTGGAAGACATTCTCGATCACATCGACCATATCTGCCAGATCGCTGGAAACGCGAATCACGTCGGAGTTGGAAGCGATCTTGATGGCGGCTTCGGTCTTGAGCAAAGCCCGATGGATATCGATAGCATTGCCGATTTGCAGAGGCTCCACGGAATGTTGGCCGATCGTGGATTCAGCGAAGAAGACATCGCTGGATTCTTTCATGGGAACTTTTTGCGATTGGTGCGCGAGGCGTGGGCTTAAGCCTACAGCACTCTCTCCATCACCTTCTCAATCCACTCTTCCGAATAGGAGTTTTGGCGAAGCCATGATTCTGCTTTCTGAGTATCAATGCGCGTCCATGTCTCGGCAATACTGCGGACCGTTTGATCGCGCCGTTTCTCATCCTGGATCTGCTCGGCCCAGATAACCGCTGCGGACGGGTCGATTTGAACAACGTCACGAGCAAACCTTGCCACTCCCATGTCCTTGTCCGGTTCGGTGGGTAAAGATTCCAGCCATTCCGCGGCAACCC
>JAKMGR010000269.1 GCA_022424805.1 Verrucomicrobiales bacterium | reverse complement strand
GCGTTACTTTTAAAACTCCGGTTCCAAATTCCGGATCAATGTGCTCGTCTGCGACCACAGGAATTTCTGCTTTGGGGAAAGGGCGGATCACTTTTCTGCCAACGAGATCGCCGTAACGTTCGTCTTTTGGATTTACGGCAACGCCTGAGTCACCCATCAGTGTTTCGGGTCGAGTAGTAGCGATTTCTACCCAGCGTTCGCCGTCGTCCCCGTCTTCCGGCACGACGCGGTAGCGCATGTAGTAGAGCTTCGATCTCTGCGGTTTCATGATGACTTCCTCATCACTCAGGGCTGTCAGAGATTTCGGGCACCAATTCACCATCCGCTTGCCGCGATAAATGAGACCTTCCTCAAAGAGGTCGACGAAAATTTTGGAGATCCACTTGGAATACTCCTCGTCCATGGTGAAGCGCTCGCGATCCCAGTCGCACGAACAGCCGAGACGTTTGAGTTGTTCAATGATAATCCCGCCGTGTTTATCCTTCCATTCCCAGACCTTTTCCAGGAAGGCTTCGCGTCCCAGATCGCGGCGGGTCTTCTTTTCTTCCTTCCGCAGTTTCTGCTCCACCTTCGACTGCGTTGCAATGCCGGCGTGGTCTGTGCCAGGTAGCCAGAGAACATCTTTTCCCTCCATCCGGGCGCGTCGGGCGAGGATGTCCTGCATTGTGTTGTTGAGCACGTGGCCAAGGTGAAGAATCCCAGTGACGTTGGGCGGGGGAATGACGATAGAATACGACTCCTTGTCTCCGTTTTCGTCGCCGCGAAAACAACCCGACTCGACCCAGCGGTTGTACCACTGATTTTCCACATCGCCGGGTTGATAGCCTTTCGAGATTTCTGTCGTCATGATTTTACCTCTTATAAATCCGAGGGCCGAAACGATTCCTTGTCCGGGTCGTTTTGTAAAACTGAAATCCCAATTTCACAGATTGCGTTTGAACCCGGAATCGGCTACGTTTCCGGCTCGAATCTACTGATTCGACCCCGCCAACATACACCTATGCGTTCACCCGCACGACAACTCAGGTCTTTCCCCCCAATTGGTTCGGCCCGGCTCTCGGCGTTGCCTCTATTGCTCGTGGCCATGTTTCTTGCTGACAGCATGCTGGCTCTGCAGGCCCGCAACTGGCAGGTCTACAAGCTCGGAGGTCGAGAATACGTCTCTGACGAAAACGTCGCCAAGTTCTACGGGTTTCAGCGCTTCGCGAAGGAAGGCGACAATCGGATTTTCAAGCATCCTGATCTCGTCATGACCTGGAAGGTCGGTTCGCAGTCGATCTATGTGAACGATGTGAAGTTCAATCTCAGCTTTCCCGTCGTCGACAACGGAGGGAAAGCAATGCTTTCCACGGTTGACCTCGCCAAACTCGTCGATCCGGTTCTTCGTCCCAGTTACATCAAAAAGCCCATCAATTTCGATACTGTCGTGATCGATGCCGGACACGGTGCTCATGACTCGGGAGCGATTGGCCCTTTTGGGCGGGAAAAGGACTACGCCCTCGACATGGCGCTCCGTCTCGAAAAAGCTCTTAAGGCGCGCGGGTTCAAAACTCTGCTCACCCGTCGGAATGACGTCTTTCTCACCCTTGGTCAGCGAGTCGCAATCGCGAACAGGCAGAAAGACGCGATCTTCATCAGCGTGCACTTCAATTCCTCTGGCTCTCGCGACGCCCACGGGATTGAAACATACGCCCTCGCTCCGCAGGGAACGCGTTCAACCAACGGGGGCAGTCCGTGGAATTCTCTTCTCAGCGGAAACCTTCGCGATGCAGAAAACATCGCTCTTGCCACGGCTGTCCACGCTCATGTTATCAAAGACATGCGATCAATTGACCGTGGCATCAAACGAGCTCGCTTCAACGTTCTGCGAGGAATCAACAAGCCGGCAATTCTCTTCGAAGGGGGGTTCGTCACGAACCGCACCGAAGGCAAGTTGATCAATGATCCTGCACACCGTCAGCGCATCGTGGATTCGATCGCGAACGCGGTTGTGAAGTTTCGTACTGCTGTCGGGAAGAAGTGAGGCCTAGCGCTCAGGGCTGACCAGCCAGACGTTCTTGGTTCGAACTCGAGGACGAATTTCTCCGCTCGGAAGCAGAAATCCGTTTTTCCAGGGCACTGATTCCGTAGTCACTTGATTAGCAGACATCTCTCCCGCGTCGTTCCACTCATCTTTCGTTGGATCATAAGAGAGAATGGTTTTTGGAAAGCCGGGATGATTGTCTTTCAGTTTATCGCTCTTTTTGAAAAGGGATCCATCTGCGCCGGCTACGACATAGATTTTTCCATCCACAAAAGCGGCGGTGCCGGCGGCATTGGGCTTCGGGAGGTTAGCGACTCGCGACCAACTCTGGTCGGATCCGAGGCGGTATACGTCTTTCATGAATTCGATTTCACCGGATCGATCAACTCGGCGACCTCCGATCAAATAGAGAGCCGAAGTGTCACCTTCCTTCACCTTCACGAATGACGAAAAAGCTCGAGCGGGGCCAGGATAAGGCTTTGTCTTCTCCCATTGAAATTCATCCGGATTATCACGTTTCGACCAATCGATGCGGTATACCTCCTTTGTCGCCGTTTTCAGTTCGGGCCCTGTTTGTCCGCCGGTGACATAGATGTGCCCGCCCATCATTGCGCTTGTCGCGTAGACGATAGGAGTCGGGAAAGAGGGCAAAGGGCTGATTTTCGATTTTCCTTTTTCGAGCGTAAGCAGGAATGAGTCTGCGTAGACTTTTTGGGCATCGTTGCCGCCTATACAGACGATGCCATCTTTTACGGAAATTGTCGTCCCATAGCCGAGTGGACGCAGTAATTTTCCCACCTTCTCCCAGGTTGGTTTGGAATCATTCAATGTCAAAGCATAGACCGTGTCATGCCAGACCTTGTCAGACTCCCAGACCGGTAAGGGGAAATTCGCACCGCCCGCCACGATCAGGGTGTTTTCGACTACCCCGTTATAAGGCCCGGCCATCCCAAGCTCCGATGGCAGATCAGGAAGCGCAGTCCAGGTTAGGTCGTTTCCCTTTGTCGAGACATTTGAAAAAAGGAATAGAAGAGTAAGGGTGGCAGCTGTTCGCATAGATCAAATTCGATTACTAGTTTCCCAACACCCGAATCGAAGACGGATTCTGGTCGATCTTTTTCTCCTGCAGATCGATCAGCTGCTGGAAGAGGTTCAGGGCCGCCATGGAGCGATTCGCGGAGTTGTTGGGGATGCTGTAGAAATTACCCTGGTGCAAAACGGAAACTTCTGCATTTCCAGGATGCTTAGCGTGTCGCACGATGTGGAAGAGAGGTTCGTTATCGGGGTCGATCTTTGGGACTTTATTACGAGCCGAATCTTTCAGCGACATCCGGTCTAGCTCCCCGAGGCAGGCCAGCACGCCCTGCGGCGAGCGAATGACCAGCTCGGCGCGAACTCCCGGAATCACAAATTTTTCCTGAACCGTCTTGTTCAGCGCCATCGCCTGATGGGTCAGGGGCATTTTCTGACAGCCAGACAAAGAGAACAAGGGGGCATCGTCGCTAGCGAATAAAGCCAAGAGCGAATGGCCACGACTGCAAGCAGCCGCATGGATGTGGTGTGATTTCATTTGCCGGAAAGTGTCTGTGTATCTCATTCCAGCCGACGGTTTCAAACCGACCGGAACTCTCCTATTTGATCAGTCACGACTGCCGATTCGCAAACCAAAAATATGGTTTTGTTGCACACGTGAAAGTGGGCTTTTCCCAGGCTGGGTTCCAAACCAGACAGGATTGAGTATCTCGCCCTACAGGGTTGGGTGCTCGACCCGACAGGGTCAGGTGTTGTCAGAAACCCAACCTAGATAGGCACCTGACTCGGAGTCTTCGATGGGAATGGCTCCGACGATTTTCTGGTAGTATTTATCAGCACCGGAGTAGCCGATGATGCCGTAGGCGTAGCCAGCCTCTCGAAGGGCGTGGAGTGTGCGGATGAGCTGGGC
>JAKMGR010000260.1 GCA_022424805.1 Verrucomicrobiales bacterium | reverse complement strand
AAGTGGGAAGGTGGCAGTGTCGGAGTTTTTGAGGAACGCAAAGGCTACGGTGGAATTGCCAAAGGCGAAAAAGGAGAGAAAGACATTGGGACCTATCCAGGATACGGGCCTCTCGTCGTTGAGATTGGAAAGTATTTCGACACGGGTAAGATCCCTGTGCAGCCCAAAGAGACGCTTGAAATCTACGCTTTCATGGAAGCCGCTGACGAAAGCAAGCGTCAGAATGGAGCTGAAGTGACTCTCGAGAGTGTGATGAAGAAAGCAGAGGCCGAGGCGAAAAAGCGACTCGCTGATATTGAGTAGGTTTCTTTTGAACCGCGAATCGGCACGAATCGATTCAGGGGTTTTTTGAAAATTCGTTCCTATTCGTGAAAGCGGGGCGCATTCGTGACTCCTTCTTCGATATTGGGCTGAAAATTCCGCTCAGCGAAACAACTCTTTCAAATCGACGAGCCGACAGTCGGCGTTGGCGGTCATCGATTCGACGGAAACGGCATCTTTGAATCCGCTGCCGGTGATCAGAGCCACGGTTTTTTTCTCGGAGGAAATCTCTCCGGCATCCGCAGCGCGGAGAATTCCAGCAAGAGCAACAGCACCTGCTGGTTCACTGAATATTCCCTCTTCACGTGCGAGCCGCTCTTGTGCGTGGTAGATTTCTGCGTCGCTGACGAGGTGGCCGTTTCCGCCTGATGCGCGACAGGTTGCGATGACTTCGTGCCCGTCGATGACGTTGGCGACTTGAAGGCCACTGATTTTTGTGGAGCATTCCACGTCGCGCGCTTGATCAGATCCAGACCGAAGTGGCCCGGCAATGGTGTCATTTCCCTCCGGTTGAACGCAATGGACGGCGGCCGAGTTTTTTCCGGCGAAGCCGCGGGCGACTGCCAACGTCAGGCCACCTCCACCGGCAGGACAGAAAACGTGATCGGTTTCTGAATCCAACTCGTAGGCAATGCTCTGAACGCCCTGCATGCCGACCGGGCTCCAATGAAAGGCGCTGATCTGGAGCGCGTGTCCAGGCTGCTCCGCTTTTTCATGAAGGGCTTCGATGACTTTTTGTGTAATCGCCGCGTCCAATCCAAATCCACGCACGCGTTCGATCTCCGCACCATAAGCGAGCATCTGTTGGAGCTTTGCGAGGGGTGCTGTTTCGACGACGGCAATGCGGCAGCAAATTTTCGCAGCAGCGCAGTAGGCGGCAAGGGCAGCACCAGTGTTTCCGCTGGAAGTGGCGAGGCAAGTATGTGCCCCGCGTTCCAGCATGTCGCTGATTGCGACAGCAGCGAAGCGGTCCTTGTAAGAGCCAGTTGGATTTCCTGATTCGAGTTTGAAATAGAGATTCTCCAATCCTGCTGATGGCCCAATGGAGCGCGAACGAACGAGAGCGGTCTGGCCCTCTCCGAGGCTGATGTGGTTATCCTCTGAAACAGCAGCAGTGTAATAGTCAGCGTATTTCCAAATGCTCATGGTCCAGAATACCGTTCAGCAATTACAGCGATGGCGTCATCCTTGTTGATGCGGGGGTAGTCTCTGAGAACAATGACTTTTCCGGCACGGTTTGCCAGGACTTCTATGGATTCGAGCGAGCCGGGAGAGGTGATTCGTGCAAGCAGTGCCCCTATTCCGACCCTCTGCCCAAGTTTAACTCGGGCTCGGTAAAAACCGGTCGCAGGGGCGGGATGACAAATCTGCATGTGCCCGGAATCGTGTCGCGTGTCTTCGACGAACTCGGGCGAAATGCGAGTCGATTCTTCTTCCGGGAGCAGGTTGAGATGTCGCATCACATTGAGGCAGCCATGCACGAGTGGGTGGTCCATTCCGATTCCAACTGTCGCCTCGGAGGCCTCTCGATGTGATCCGTAGTATTCGATGTAGATGGCGGGAACGTTCGCGTCGCGAGCGACAGATAGAGAGCGCCCTTCCAATTTGCCGGAAGTTCCCCAGCAAAAAGGCAGCTGAAAGGCGCGGGCGAGATTGCGCTGCTGTTCCAGAATTTTCTCATCGGAGTGGAGGACATATCCTGCTAGAGGAAAAACGGACAGTTCGGTGCCGCCGGTGTGAACGTCGACATAAAAATCCACGGCCTCGATTTCCCGGCTGAGAGCGGCGGCCACTTGTTCGGTGATCGTTCCGTCATCAGCTCCCGGGCAGGTTCGGGCTAGATCTTTGTCATCTTCACCACAACGGTTTCCGAGGGCGAAGGCGGATCCGTTGACGACTGGGATGAGAGTAAGGGTGCCGTTTATGGAGTCAGCCTCATCCGGGTTGTTCTCAAAATGTCGAATTAGATTCTGAACTGCGAGCATCGGAAGGTATTCGTCGCCATGCACACCAGCGGAAATCAACAGTGCAGGACCTTCCTTCTTTCCGCCGAATCGGAAAATGGGAAAGATTGGCGAGTCGCTCATGAATTACTCGGGGTTCGACTCCTCGGCCAATTTTTCTGCACGGAGGTCCTTGAAACGAAAGCCCCCGTCGACGGGAAGGATCGTACCGGTAATGTAGTCTGCTGCAGCAGAGGAGAGAAAAACCGCAGCGTGCCCGATATCTTCCGGTTCTCCGAGGCGTCCCCAAGGCAGCGTTTTGCCGACTTCCTCGAATGCCTTTTCCGTAAAGGTGTCTCGCTCATTCGGTGTGTCGATCCAACCAGGTTCAATCGCGTTGACGTTGATGCGATGGGAAAAGAGTTCGACGGCAATGGTTTGGGTGAGGTGATTCAGCGCCGCTTTGGCTGCACCATAGGGGGCGCTGCGTTCGAATGGCATTTCGGCCTGAACGCTGCTGATAAAAATGAT
>JAKMGR010000236.1 GCA_022424805.1 Verrucomicrobiales bacterium | reverse complement strand
CCCAAAAAGATGGAATCCCAAAGAGATTGGCGAAGCATCATTCGATACCGACCTTGTCGTCAGGATGACGGCGCGATTTCGCATCACCCTCGCATTTTTCATTCCCGTTTTCATTCCCGTTTTCTTTGCCGCTTCAGTTGGAGCCAAGACACCAGATACTACTTTCGTCGAGAACCACATTCGTCCTGCCCTCGTCACGAGCTGCTTCCAATTCGTTCGCCCCTCTCTCGGCGCCTGGTCACTCTGCAGACTCCTACAGCTACACAAGGCGCGGCTTTCGACTTACCGACATCTACGGCAATGTCGCTCACGGCATTTTAGCCTAAGAGGCTTTTTACTCTGAAGATGGTTGCATTAGAGACCCGACTCTGTTGAGTGATCGATCATACCCTGTTGACTCTAATGCCCCGATCAGCCCTGACACTCCTCTGCATTCCATTCTTTGTCTTTTCGATTTCCGCCGACGACAATTGGCCGCAAGCTGCGGGTCCCAATGGAAACTGGCAGGTGGAAGGAAAGCCGCCCACGAACTGGAGTGTTGTCCGAAACGAACACATCCGCTGGCGCACTCCGATGCCGGAGGCAGGAATGAGCAATGTCACCGTGTGGGGTGACCGCCTCTTCGTCACGACGCATGTTCCCATTGAAAAGCTGGAGGAAAAAGAAGGCGTCACTGATATCATTGGATTTTGCCTCGATTCGAAAAACGGGGAAGTCCTCTGGCAGGTCGAGTTGCCGGGGACCTCTTTCATTTCTCTCGCAGGCGGCTTTACCGATGGCACGGTGTTCGCACCGATCACCGATGGAAAGCATGTCTGGTTTTTCAATCGCTGCGGCTCAATGGGCTGCTACGACTTCGAAGGTAAACAAATCTGGTTTCGAGAATGGAAGCCACGATTCAAACACAACAATCGTCAGGCAGAACCGTTTCTCGTTGGTGATTTCATCCTTTACGTCGAAGTCGCGAACAAGGAAGAAGGTGCAAAGATCCAGAAATGGTCCGCTCCCGGAGTGAAAAACAAAAACGGCACCAAAATTCCGGAAGGAGTCCCTGAGAAAGAGGTGTGGACCTACATCCACGGGATCGACAAGAATACCGGCAAAACCCAGTGGCGGGAGAAAGTGGGAACATCGATTCACGCCACACCCTCGGTCGGCAAAATGGCCGACGGAACACTTGCCATTTCACACGCCCGGGGCGGCCCCCATGCCCCCTTGGAAAACCCGGCGGGGCACAGCCTGACAAGTATCGAACCCGGCAGCACCGGAGAGACTTTGTGGTCAACGGAACTTCCGGGATACGATCCGTCTTTTGGATGTCATTGGAACGAAAATTTCGTTTTCGGATTCCTGCGTGGTCATCACGTCGTGATGGATACGAACAGCGGCAAGGTCCTTCGCCAGCAACAACTCTACAAGAGAGCTACTGCCTGGAAACGAAATGCCGATTCGGACGACTGGAGTCAAATTGCTGACCTCGCAATAAAGGCCGGAAAGGGACACCCGAACACCAACCAGGCAAACCTTGTCATTGGCGACTGGCACTGGTTCCTTTCTCACAACGTTCACTATCTTGGACGAGTGAACGTTAAAACGGGCACTGTTGAATATCTGGAACTGCCTTCTCAGCTCATCGCAGACACAGAGAGCAGAGAAAAAGACAAGTGGTTCTTCGGCAAGTCAGCTCCCGGCAACGATCCAAGAAACACCCGTGGTTTTGCGGTTGGCGACAAGGGGAACAAGGGAACTGGCTGGGGCCATATTTCTGCGGCCAGCCCAACCCGCGTTGGACGTTTTCTCTTTCTCCCGGTAGTCACCGGAACCGTCTACGTCATCGATACGGAGGTAGATAACCTCTCTCCTGATGCACTTGTTTCCGTGAACGATCTCGGAGCGGGCGGGAAAACCTGGAGCCTCGCTTCTCTCACCTTCTCAGGGGGAAAGCTCTATGCCCATACGATGACAGAGATCATCTGTATCGGTGAATCGACAAAGTAGGATCTACTCATCGTCACCAAGAGGCCAGCCAGGTAATTCTCCACAAGCCTGCAAGGCAAGCACGACGTAGGCGCTGCCGATGTTGGAAATGAGATTCTGTGCTTCGACAACAGGCGAAAGTTTGAACCATTTTCCACTCTCCCGTTTATTCGACCTCATCCACTTCAATACTTTCTGCCACGTCAAAGCTGCGCGATCCAAATAGCTTGCCGCGTTTTTTTCTGAGAATTCCGCTGAGATCGCTTCGTCTTCCCGCATTGTCTGCAGCTCTTCGGGAA
>JAKMGR010000205.1 GCA_022424805.1 Verrucomicrobiales bacterium | reverse complement strand
AGGCAAAAGAGTGGGATATCAATCCCGATAAGATCGTCCTCACCGGAGGCAGTGCCGGGGCCTGCACTTCCATGTGGCTCCTGATGCACGACGACCTCGCCGATCCCGATAACGCCGATCCTGTCCTCCGCGAATCAACCCGCGTCACTGCAGCTGCCGTAGCCGGTGGACAAACATCCATTGATCCCAAACAGATCGTTCCCTGGCTCGGTAAGAAAGTGCTCGACCACCTCATGATCGCGAATGCTGTCGGCGAACCCAATGCCGAAGCAGCGCTCGCCAATTACGAAAAGCACGAGGCCCACTACAAGGAATTCTCCGCCTACAACCACGTCAGCAAAGGCGACCCTCCACTTCTCATGACCTATGGAAGCGACATGACTCTCCCTTCGAAAAACGCCGGTCACGGCATTCACCACCCTGTTTACGGAGTGAAAATGAAGGAGAAATGCGATGAAATGGGAGTTGAGTGCCACCTCCTGATCAAAGGAGTCTCTGAGTCTGCCGAATACAAGAGCACCCACGAATTTCTCTTCGACAAGCTGCTAGGGGAATAGAGCTCTCGGTGAAGCTAGTGTTCAAGCAACTCTGAATTGACGGGTCGAACCACTAGAGACCACCCGTCGACAACCCACCAGACGAGAGTCCGGTTCCCACGCCCTTCATCGTGCAACAGTGATAAATTAGATTCACAATCGGCTGAGGAACAATCCACCGCACAATCTCCTCTGTCCCAGATCGGGTTCTGAAACTGCTGTCTACCGCAAAGAGAGGCGGCTTCATTATTTTTCCTTTCCCTTTCTGCACCGCCGACATTCCCAGGACGGGTTTCACCTCGATTCGAACCGTAGATGCCGAGGTCCCTCTCTTCCTCAACGTGATGAAATTGAATACCTGAACATCGGACGTCGTGTGAATCGGGCGCCCAAGTTTCAGAATAGCCAGTCTGTCCCCGGGCCCTCGATTGATTCCACCGGGAGATTCGTTCACAAATTGCACACTTACGAACTGGTCCGCTGCATACAGAACCAGAAACAGTCTGTTGAAGCCGCCTCCAAAATTTCCATCGTAGCTCTTGTAGTGAAGGGTTTGCGCCGGAAAACCCGGCGTTCCCGCTACCTGGCCCGCAACCATCCGTCCAAGATCCAGTTTCTCTGCGGCCTCCGAGAAAGGCATGAGATAAGGAACTCCTTTAATCAACTGCAGACTTGGATAGGGCTTCGAATCAAGCTTCCCTTTGTTGATCGGTTTCAACACTTTCTTCAAATCATCGATCGAATGAACCTTTCCTCCATAAGGTTCTTTCCAGAAGGGGCGAAGTTTTAATCCATTGCCATTCTGGCAAAACACATTTCCAACCGGAGTCAGGAATAGGAAACAAAAACCAAGCAATCGGTATTGGAGCCTCACTCCTCCACTAAATCCTCGCAACGCCTTCATGGAAACCATCTTGAAAGTTCCAACAGAGGGCACGAGAAGAATCTGCAAGTCGAAATTGATTATCCTTGGGCGATTTGACCAGTTCGTTTCAGCTGAAACTCGCTCTTTAAAAAACTAATGAGCGCGGGCGGATCTCAAAGAATGCCCCGTTAGAACTTCCATCATTTCCCGATTCAATGGTTGAATTTGTTTCGGTTTTCTTAAATACTGAGAAAGCTTTAACCCTGCCCCTGCCATGGCTGCCGACTACACTGAAGAGCATATTCGATCGCTGGAACCCCGTGAACACATTCGCCTCCGCCCCGGAATGTATATCGGTAAGCTCGGGGACGGTACCTCGCCGGACGACGGAATCTACATTCTGCTGAAAGAAACGATCGATAACTGCATCGACGAGTTTGTCATGGGGAACGGGAAACAAATCGATATCGAAATCGACGAGAACTTCGTACGCGTTCGGGACTACGGACGCGGAATCCCACTCGGGAAATTGAAGGATTGCGCTTCAATAATCAACACGGGCGCGAAATACGACAGCGAAGCATTCAAGAAATCCGTGGGCCTCAATGGTGTCGGCATCAAAGCGGTGAACTTCCTTTCTGAATTTTTCGAGATTGCCGCCTTCCGTGACAAGCAAACCAAGGGGATCACGTTTGGCCAGGGACTCATCACCGACGAGATGAAGAAGGCAGCCAAATCATCCGAGCCCAGCGGGACGATGGTTTGCTTCGAGCCAGATGGGGAAATCTTCGGAAAGTATTCCTGGGACATGGAGACCGTGGAGACAATGCTCCGCAACTACGCCTACTTGAATACAGGGCTCACCCTGACCCTCAACGGAGAGAAGTTTAAATCCAAGAACGGCCTGCTCGATCTTCTTGAGGAAAATCTAGAGGGTGCTGAAAAGCCGATTTATCCCATCATCCACCTCGTGGACAAGGATATCGAAATCGCCTTCACTCACACGGAACAGAGTGGCGAGGAATACTACAGCTTCGTCAACGGCCAGCACACGACCATGGGTGGATCGCACCTCGCCTCGTTTCGTGAAGCGATCGTCTCGACAATTCGAACCCACTTCAAAAAGCAATACGACGCACCTGATGTTCGCTCTGGAATCGTCGCCGCTGTCAGCGTGAAGGTAGAAGATCCCGTTTTCGAGTCACAGACCAAGACCAAGCTCGGCTCCACCCACATGGCGCCCGACGGAGAAACGATCCGAACTTTCGTGGGCAACTACATCGGCCAGCAGCTCGACAACGTTCTCCACCGACGTAAGGAAACCGCTGATGCCATGCTGGAGAAAATCCAACGCTCCGAGCACGAGCGCAAGGAGATGAAGGGCATCAAGAAGCTTGCTCGCGAGCGCGCCAAACAGACCAAGCTCCACAACAAGAAGCTACGCGACTGCCGCGCGCACCTACACTCCAAGCACAAGCTCGCCGACGAATCGACGCTCTTCATCACCGAGGGGGACTCTGCGAGTGGATCCATCACGAAAGCTCGCAACGTCGATACCCAGGCCGTGTTTTCGCTTCGCGGAAAACCGCTCAACTCCTACGGGATGTCGCAGAAAGTGGTCTACCAGAACGAAGAGTTCAACCTGCTCCAGGCAGCCCTCGGAATCGAGGATGGCATTGAGGGACTCCGCTACAACAAAGTCGTTCTCGCAACCGACGCCGACGTCGACGGCATGCACATCCGCCTGCTCGCAATGACGTTTTTCCTTCAGTTCTTTCCGGACCTGATCCGCGATGGGCATCTCTACATTCTGGAGACACCCCTGTTTCGAGTCAGGAACAAAAAGGAAACGCGCTATTGCTACTCGGACGAAGAGCGCATCGCGGCGATCAATGAAATCAGCAATCCGGAGATCACCCGATTCAAGGGCCTGGGAGAAATCTCTCCTGATGAGTTCAAGTTTTTCATCGGAGACAATGTCAGACTTTCGCCTGTGGCAATGCCACCCAAGCCGAAAATGGTTCAGGATTTGCTGACCTTTTATATGGGGAAAAATACGCCACAGAGGCAGGAGTTTATTATCCGGAATCTGCGGTTTGAGGCGGACTTAGTGGAGGAAGAGAATGGGACGGAAGACGCTGCGTGAATTATGCATCTAGATCTTGCCGCCGATAAAGAAAAGGACTAGCAAAATGCCAGACCCAGAACACACCGAACCGATCCCGACCCAGCAGCCCCTCAAGGGAATGTATTCCGATTGGTTCCTCGATTACGCGAGCTACGTCATTCTCGAACGCGCTGTCCCGCACATCAATGATGGGCTGAAGCCAGTCCAGCGACGCATCCTCCATTCCCTCAAGGAAAAGGACGACGGGCGCTTCAACAAGGTCGCCAACATCATCGGCCACACGATGCAGTATCATCCGCACGGCGATCAGGCGATCGGAGACGCTCTCGTCAACATGGGGCAGAAGGAACTCGTCGTCGATACCCAGGGAAACTGGGGAAACGTTCTCACCGGCGACTCCGCCGCCGCACCTCGCTACATCGAGACGCGTCTTTCGAAGTTCGCGAACGAAGTTCTCTTCAACCCCAAAACCACGACCTGGGCAGCCAGCTACGACGGGCGAAACAAGGAGCCCGTCTCTCTCCCCGCCAAATTCCCTCTCGTTCTCGCCCACGGGGCCGAAGGGATCGCAGTCGGCCTCGCCTGCAAAATTCTCCCACACAATTTTAATGAACTGATCGACGCCTGTATCTCTGTTCTCCGAAAAGAGGAGTTTGAGATTTTTCCCGACTTCATGCAGGGCGGAATCGCCGATGTTTCCGAATACAACGATGGACTGCGAGGAGGAAAAATTCGCGTTCGCGCAAAGATCGAGCGGGCAAAAGCCCGGCATCTCATCATACGGGAAATTCCCTACGGGACCACCGCATCGAGTCTCTGCGATTCAATCCTCAAAGCCAACGAGAAGGGAAAAGTGCGCGTCTCCCGACTTGAAGATTGCACCGCCGAGCACGTCGAGATTCATGTCTACCTCCCTGCCGGGGTCGATACCGATCAGATGCTGCAGGCACTCTATGCTTTCACCGATTGCGAGGTTAGCATCTCCCCCAACGCCTGCGTCATCCAGGATAACAAACCCAGGTTCCTCGGCGTCTCCGAGATTTTGCAACACAGCGCAAAGCAAACCCGTGCGCTAATCAAGCAGGAGCAGGAAATACGACTCGGTGAATTGGAAGAAAAGTGGCATTTCTCTAGCCTCGAAAAAATCTTCATTGAAAACCGCATCTATCGTCGCATCGAAGAATGCGAAACCTGGGAAGCTGTGATCGAAGAGATCTGGATCGGATTCAAGCCGTTTCTAAAGCTCCTCCAAAGAAAAGTAACCGAGGAAGACATCGTTCGGCTTACGGAGATCAAGATCAAGCGCATCTCGAAATACGACGCGTTCAAAGCTGATGAATACATCAAAGGGATCGAAGACCAGATTGCGGAAACGAAACGCAACCTTCGAAACCTGACGAAGTTCACGATCAAATACTACGAGAGCATCAAGGAGCGCTACGGAAAAGATCGAGATCGTCGCACCGAGCTCAACAGTTTCGACAAGGTTGAAGCCAAGCAAGTCGTCGTCGCCAACGACACACTCTACGTGAACCGCAAAGAGGGCATGGCTGGCTGGAGCATGAAGCGCGACGAGGCAGTCGAAAAGTGTTCCCGCCTCGACGACGTCATCGCCTTCTCCCGCGACGGCACAATGCGCGTCGTCAAAATCGCCGACAAAGTCTTCATCGGGAAAGACAATATCGTCTGCAGTGTCTTTAAGCGAGACGAGCCGAAAACCTACAATATGATTTACAAGGACGGGCGCGGCGGTCGCGCCATGGTGAAACGCTTTCAGGTAAGCGGTGTCACGAGAGACAAGCTCTACGACCTCACCAAGGGAACCGCTGGCACACGAGTCCTCTGGCTGAGCGAACACGAAACCGAAGAAGACGCCAACATCATCGTCCGCGTTCATCTTCGGTCCGACCTCCGCCTGCGGAACTTTCAGATCGATTGCAACTTTGGAGAAATCGCAATCAAAGGGCGCGGCGCAAAAGGAAACATCCTGACAAAACACCCTGTTGATCGCGTCTCACGCATTCCAAAAGCGGAGCAGGAAGAAATCGCCGGATCGGTGGCGGAGGAAGAGCCAGCTGAGGAACCGCCGAAGAAGAAGTGACGGCCCGAATGAAAACAGTAGTCATCACAGGAGTCTCCCGCGGTCTTGGCAAAGCCATGGCTCAAGGCTTTGCCAGTCGAGGCCATCGCGTGATCGGCTGCGCCCGCTCTACCGAGTCTCTCACCGAGCTTCAATCCGAACTCAGCGACTCCCACGTGCTTTCTCCTGTGGACGTGACAGATGACGAGGCCATAGCATCGTGGGCCGATGCAACACTCTCGCAATTCGGAGCGCCGGATCTACTCATCAACTGCGCAGCGGCAATCAATCGCAATGCACCTCTTTGGGAAATATCTGCAGAGGAATTTTCAACTCTCACAAAAATCAATATCGACGGAACCGCCAGCGTCATTCGCCACTTCACCCCGGCCATGATCGAGTCCGGCCACGGAGTCATCGTAAATTTTTCCAGCGGATGGGGTCGCTCGACCTCTCCCGATGTCGCCCCCTACTGCGCGACCAAGTGGGCGATCGAAGGATTGACCCAGTCTCTCGCCCAGGAGTTGCCGCCGGGCCTTGCCGCGGTCGCCTTCAATCCCGGTATCATTGACACCGAAATGCTACGCAGTTGTTTCGGAGAAGGAGCCGCACATCACTACGGGCCGGAAGAATGGGCCCAATCAGCCGTCCCCTTTCTCGATTCCCTTGATGCTTCGAGCAACGGCCGTGCGCTGACTTGTCCGGGGCAATAGACCTCGTTAAATCGAAAAATACGAAAAACCTGAGTCCACAAACTCTGGCTTTTTTTGTCATCACTCCTGAATTTCGGTAACGAAGTGATGTTCGTTCCGTGGTACATCGACATGCTCACTTCATTCGACCATCGCGTTGTCTTGCTCAAAGGCCCCGACTGGACGGAACATATCACCGGCAAGATTGAGCAAGGCCGATCGCGAATTCCGGTCGCAGCAAGGTTACCGAATTTACCCAGGCTCTCACCTGGCTGGAGGTTCCGACCGATCCCACGACGCGAAAAACTGGGTTCGTCACGTTTTCGCCCCACCCGGCGAAGCACCCGACAACTCACACTACGCAGGCTTCGGCGATGCCAACGGCGACGGGCGCCCCGACATCGCCTACGGTGCAAAAGGAAACGGCGATCCTCTTTCCGGCGGCTGGTTTGCGTGGTGGGAACAGCCGGAAGACGCAAAAGCCCCCTGGAGAAAGCACCTTCTCTCCGCTCCCGAAATCGGAGCATCCAACATCATGCCCGCCGATCTGAACGGTGACGATCATCTTGACTGGTTCGCCACCCGGGGACATGCCTACGGAGTTCTCTGGTTTCGCGGCCCTGATTTTGAAATGATTAAGATTGATCCTGATTTCAAAAATCCCCACTCACTCGACCTCGCCGACATCGACGGAGATGGCGACATCGACGCCATCACCTGCAGCAAGGATCCCGACGGACACGCCGCTTGGTTCGAAAATTCCGGTAGTGGAACTTTCACTCGGCACGACATTGCAACCAATCAGGGCTCCTACGACACCCGGCTCTGCGACATGGACAAGGACGGGGATCTCGATGTGCTCATTGCTGGCCACACGAGTCGAAACGTTGTCTGGTTCGAAAACCCGATCCAGTAGTTCCACTATCTGCCGAGCAGCCTCTCACTATAACCATCGCGCAGGCCTTTGCCCCAGAAGATCACCACGCAGCCTCGCACCTCGACGTTGAAGGTCTTGAAACGCTGCTGCAAACCTTCCATCACCGCCCCAAGGGAATCGTCCTCATTCGAGAATACCCCCTTCTTGTTGTAGATTTTCATCAAGCAGGGCCAAATGCAGCTCCACGTCGGGC
>JAKMGR010000196.1 GCA_022424805.1 Verrucomicrobiales bacterium | reverse complement strand
CTTCGCTATCGACGGTGGAAAGAAATTCGGCTGGCCCTTCACCAAGGCGAGTCACACCCGCCACGATGGCGAAATGGACGAAAGTTACGATGATGAAAAGGCAGAAGGTTTGGAAAGAAATGCGCATGGTCAGTGACAGAAATTGGAGTGTTCAGAAGCGTTAGGTTCGCGGCTTCAAAGTCGCAGCCTGCCGAGCAATCGGGTTGACGTTGAGTTCGTTGATGTCATCGCTTTCTTCGGGCAGATTGAGCAAGCGATCGCGGATCGAATGATACTTTTTTTTCTTCGTGGAAGTGCCCACTTCATCCAAACTGCCTTCCGTCTCGTCAGATTCCACCGAACCGGATTCTTCCTGAAGATCACTGTCGGGACGCTCTTCCCGGACCACCCGGGCCTGGGCAACTGAGGACTCCAAGTTCGTGAATTTCCGCTCGAATAAGCGCGAGATGTCATCCCGAAATCGAGTAATCTTTGCTTGGCGTTTGTCGATAGCCAATGTCAAAGCCAAGCGACTAACGAACGCCGGCATCGCAACCAGCAGAGCGATGGCGAGAAAGCCAAGCGCACTGCCAACCGCCGCTGCCGAAATACCTTCCTCACTTGCGGCATCAAACCCCACCATCAGTGTCCAGATACAACCCAGCAATCCCAGCAGGATGGCCGCCAATCCAATGACACGCAGTCCACGAACACCAGCAGACAACTTCGCTTCCGCTGTCCGGAAACCAGATCGAAACGCCGTTTCGAGAAAACCCTGCTGCCCTGTCGTGAGAACGCCCGCATCACAAATGTCCTCAGCCACTCCAACAGCAGGATTTCGAGAACCCAGCAATTGAAACGCCGTTTCTCTTGCTCCCGCTTGGTAGATCAACAACTGCAGCGAGTTTTCATCACGCCATCCTTCCTCAAAAACCTCCAGCGTCGTCTTTGACTGCCGCAGCCGCGAAGAGAATCGAAGGTCCGCCTTTTTCATACGACGAAGCTGAATCGATTTCGAAATGATCATGACCCAGCACACAATCGAAAGAACGAAAAGAACCCAGATCACCAGCTTGCCCGGAAGCGCCGGCTCTTGCATCGCCGACTGAATGCTCCCCACAAGTAGAAGGGCGGAGAAAAAGGTTTTCATAAAACAAACGGGTCAGATTCCCAAAATTAGTTAAGTTTTATAAAATATTCGATAATATTCATAAATTTCAAGAAATTGTTTGGGTGAATCTCGAAAATCCAAAGCGGCTAAGTCACCTCGTCAGAATATGTATTGTCATGGAGTCCCGTTAAACAGGGCTTGTCCATCCTGGACTGATTTCACACCTTGTTCCCTGACGATTCAAAAAATACACCTGATCGTAAATCCCAAGGGCTGAGTCGGGGATAATGTTCAGATTTCATCCACCGCTACGAGTTTCCTCGAAGATCATCGAATCAAACAGGAAATTCGCCTGACCGAACGCGCCGGACATGCACCCGAGATTGTGAAGCAACTTGAATTTGGTGAGGAAGAGGCCGCATGTGGGATCGGGGGCGATGATACTATGCATGAACTGGTCAATGGAATGATGAGCCATACCGTGGAAATGCGCGCCCCGCTGGCACTTCTCTCTGGGGAAACCGGAAACTCCTTTCTCTGCGACCTCGATTGTTGTACGACAGAAGCCGTGCTGAATCGCTTAGTCGATGACGAAATACGATCGATTGATCTTTTCGAAATCACCTTGGAAGGAAAGAAGCCCTGAGGCTTAAACATTATCGCTTGGGGAATGGCATCGTCCGCCAACGTTCTTGCAGAATCACTGCGCATGCTGGGACGTCACCGCTAAGATATTGCTACTTTTTTCAAGCTTATCAGGAATAGAAAAAACCATGCATAAATGAAGTGGGACGACGGAAATCTCGAAGATAATTTCACCTTCGCCGCACTCTGTAATTCAATTCATCCCGGAGAGGGAATGAAAATCGCTTCGAAAGCTCTCATGGACGATAGCAAACTGGATCTGCTTTACATCAAGGGAGCGTCTCGGGGCAAGCGCCTCCAACTCTTCACGAAATTGGGTAAAGGCGATCATGCAAATGGTCTTCTGGTAAACTACATTCAGACAAACAACTTCGAGCTCTCCACGGAAGAAACGGTTCCCATCACGCTCGACGGCGAACTTATCTAAGGCGGCTCTCTTGAAGTAAATATTCTGCCCGAAGCCCTTCAGTTGCTTATCTAATAGCGATTGATTTGCCAAGGGCTGCCACCCGCCCGATCCAAATTGCGAAACATTTTGTAATCGTCTTCTTCTCAGAGTTGCGGCATTTTATGTCTCGATTTCGCGGGCTACCGCACTTATTCTTACAATTCACTTATGACCGCATTTCTCATCATCATTCTCGTCGTCGCCCTCCTGGTCATTCCCATCATTTTCGTGATTGGCCTCTACAATGGTCTTGTCAAAAGCCGGAATCGTTACCGCAACGCCTTTGCCCAGATCGACGTCCAACTGAAACGCAGGCACGAACTGATTCCGAATCTCGTTGAGACCGCGAAAAGCTACATGAAGCACGAGCGCGAAACGCTCGAAGCTGTCATTCAAGCCCGCAACGCCGCCGAAACAGCCCGCAGTGCGGCAACAGCAGACCCGGGTAACGATGCTTCAATTCAAAATCTCGCGGCCGCAGAATCAGGTCTCGGTGGTGTCCTTGGCCGACTCTTTGCGCTCTCGGAGAACTATCCTGAGCTCCGGAGTAATGAGAACATGCTGCAGCTCCAGGAGGAACTCACCTCGACAGAATCCAAAGTCGCATTTGCCCGTCAGGCCTACAACGACTCCGTGATGAATTTCAACAACAAGCTAGAGACCTTTCCTTCGAACTTTGTTGCGAACATGTTTTCCTTCGTTCCCGCGACTCTGTTCGAAGTCTCTGACGATTCGGAGCGCGACGCCGTTAAGGTGGAATTCTGATCCCTGATTCGCGGAACTGAGTCCGGTCAATACGGCGAATGGATTTCTTCGAGCACCAGGAACAGGCCCGTCGCAAGACGGGCGTTCTCATCTTCTATTTCGTTCTCGCCGTCCTCGGAATCATCGCGGCGACCTACGCGCTCGCGACAGGGATTTTACTTTTTGTCGATGATCGCGGCGGTGCGGGAGTCGATGCTTTCTGGCGCCCCGAAGTCCTTGCATGGACGGGACTGGGCACGGCAGGAATTGTCTTTCTCGCCAGTGCTTTCAAGACGGCACAACTCTCCGGCGGGGGTGCTGTCATCGCAAGAGAGCTCGGCGGACGCGAGATCGACCTAAATACGACCGACTTTCACGAACGACGCCTGCTGAATGTCGTGGAGGAAATGGCAATCGCCTCCGGCGTGCCTGTTCCGACCGTCTACGTGATGGATGCGGAGAGTTCGATCAATGCCTTCGCTGCGGGAAAAACGACCAGCGATGCCGTCATCGGAGTGACACGAGGTTGTATGACGCTCTTGACCCGCGATGAACTCCAGGGCGTGATCGCTCATGAGTTCTCTCACATTCTCAACGGAGACATGAGACTCAACATCCGTCTCATTGGCCTGCTTTTTGGAATTCTTTTTCTCGCTTTGATGGGTGAACTCGTTCTTCGTTTCGGAGTGCGCGGCGGATTTAACTCCGGCCGGAAAGAGGGTGCGGGTATTGCTCTCGTGATGCTTGTCGCGGGACTTGGTTTGCTCGCGATTGGCTATCTCGGTAACTTCTTTGGCAACCTCATCAAAGCCTCCGTGTCCCGCCAGCGAGAGTTTCTCGCCGATGCGTCGGCTGTGCAGTTCACGAGAAATCCTGACGGCCTTGGCGGAGCACTCATGAAAATCGGCGGTCTCAAGTCGGGCTCGAAAGTCACCGCCCCAATGGCGAAAGATGCGAGCCACTTGTTTTTCGGATCGGCTTTTTCTTCCTCGCTCTTTGCTACCCACCCCCCGCTCGACGTTCGGATCAGCCGCTTACTTCCTCATTGGAAAGGCGAATTCTCCAGATCTGAACTTCCAGTCATCACAAAACGAACTGATAAAGACACCTCCCACCTCTCCGCCGCTCCCCATTCCTCGCATCCGGGGATTTCACAAATCAGTGATGACTCCAAGACAATCGCTCTCAGCGAATCGGAAGCAGTCGAAAGCATGCGATCCGTGCACCCGGAACAAGTCGCTCTCGGCCAGCAAATTCACGAAGCTCTACCGCAGGAATGGATCGGTGCTTGTCATTCCCACGATGGCGCGCGCGCGATGATTTTCGCGCTACTCCTGGGACAGGATGAGACATTGAGAAATGCCGAGTTGGAAATTCTGCAAAAATCCTGCTCCGAGGAAATCTACGATGCGGTCTGCAATCTCTTTTGTGAAGTGGGGCAGTTGCATTCCTCGATCAAGTTCAGCCTGATCGATCTCGCTATCCCGACCTTGCGTCGTCTCTCGCGGAATGAATACGAAACGTTCCGAGCCCTTACCGATCAAGTCATCGCTAGCGACCAACAGGTTGACCTGTTCGAATTCGCGTTGCTTAAAGTGGTGAAACGCAACCTCGACGTGTATTTCAACGAGTCCCCTCCCCCGAGAATTCGCTATCGCAAATTCAACGACCTGACCGAAGAAACGGGAATTCTACTCTCCACACTCGCCGCTCTCAGCCATCCAGGAAACGAATCGGCAATGGCCTCCGCTTTCGACCGTGGCTCATCCTCGATCACGAGTTCCTGCGGACTTGCCATTGCATTCCAGCCGGCGGAAAAATGCGGACTCGAGCAAATCGAGCGAGCCCTCGAAAAGTTCAACTTCGCAATTCCGACAATGAAACGGGAATTGCTCATCGCCGCGAGTCGGAGCGTCCTCGCCGATGAAATGGTTTCCAGCAACGAAGCGGAACTGATCCGAGCCATCGCTGATGCAATCGGCTGCCCGATTCCTCCATTTGTCCGCACGGCCCCCTTGTTGCCCGTGGCGGCGTAGGAAGTCGGCTCAACCCTGTCAGGTCGATGACCCAACAGGGTCAGGTGCTCAATCCAACAGGGAACGATGGCGGCGACAAATCTTCCCTTCTCGTGAAAGATTTGGCATAATGGAAGCGTATTCGCGTCTGACTTAATGGAAATCCACGCCCTCATGAAACCGAACCGTTTTTTTCTCGCCTTCTTGCTAACCCTCTTCGCACTCCATGTTTTTCCGATTCTGGCTCAGGATGCCAAAAAAAAGTCCCTGACCTTTCAGCTACACCCTTATCAGTTCAATTCCTCGAACCCACTGAATCCGGACTCGCCAATGCTGCTCGAGTTCAGCCAGGAAGTGAATCCAGCGTCCGTTCCCCGCTCGTTCCGCTACTACGACAAATCGAATCAGCACTTCGCACCGCTCTCGGCTCGGCGTCCGACTCCAGAAGAAATCACATCGCTACGTAAACGCCGCGATGAGCCATCTCCGGTCAGTCATTTTGTCCTGATTCGCCCGGCCTCTAATTTGCCGCTCGGCGGCTCCTGGTACATCAACGCTCGCGCCGGTTTTGCCAGCGCGACCAGTGGACACACCATTGTCGAAAGTCGACTGGACTACATCGGATCTCTCTACGGATTCAACGTCGACAATATTACTACTTACAATCCCTACGACGGTTCCCGGGTGATTCGAGTTCATCACAACAAGCGACACCTGAACCGCGAATTCGATCCTGACAAAGTCACCGAATACGTTTCGATCTCACCAAAGCCGAAGAATTTCGAGGTCAAGCTGAACAACTACCAGATCAACCTTCACGGAGATTTTGCCTTCGGGACCGACTACACGGTGACAATCAGCAATGGCCTCGTCGCCTACGACAAAACACAACTGACGCAGAAAACGACTGAGTCGGTTCACTTTGAGCCCAACGAAGCCTTCGTGAATTTCCCTGCATTCTCCACAACACAGAACGCGGCTGGCCATCGACGGTTTGATGTGAAAACCGGAAACATCACCGGATTGCGGACTCGGGTGAAACAACTCAAAGGCGACAACCTCATCCTCGCCCAAAACGAATACGACGAAAAATACGAGGGATGGGGAGAAGAACAGGCTCTGGCTTTCAGCAGCGTCCAAGGAAACACGATCTACGATCAGTTTCGTGAATCGACCGTTGAGATCGACAATCGCGAGATCGTCTCTCTGGATTGGGATGAACTCACTGATGGCTCCAAAACGGGAGCATTCTATCTC
>JAKMGR010000176.1 GCA_022424805.1 Verrucomicrobiales bacterium | reverse complement strand
TTTCGCTCTTCTCTTCCGTCGGATTCTCGGCAGAGGACACATCGAATCAAATTCGTCTCGCCTCGACACCTGCGCTTTCTCCCGACGGACGGAAGCTGGCCTTCGCCTGGGCTGGTGACGTCTGGATCTCCAGCATTCGGGGCGGAGACGCGAAACGACTCACAACTCACCCCTCGTCTGACGGCGCACCGATTTTCTCCCCGGACGGAGAAACGATTGCCTTTACCAGCAACCGGACGGGCAGCGACCAGGTATTCACAATGCCGGTAAAAGGCGGAATCCCGCGGCAGGTGACCTTTCACTCGGAAGGATCACGCACCGTTGACTGGTATCCCGATGGTAAATCGATCCTCATCCGAGGACAACGTTCCTTCGGGACACGCTCATCCTATCGCTTCTACCGAGTCTCCCTGGAAAAACGGGAAAATGAATCACTGCTCTTCGACGCAGAGATCGGAATGGATAATGCCTCTATTTCTCCGGACGGACAGAAGTTGCTCTTCACCCGTGAAGGCGGCGATCTGTATCGGCGCGGCTACCGAGGCCCTCGTTCTTCCCAAATCTGGATGGCGGAAAAGCTGGAGACTCCCAATCCGAAATTTACCAAGCTGGTTGCTCGTGACACCGGAGCTCGCTCACCAATTTGGAAACCAGATGGATCGGGATTCTTCTATCTCGGTGATCACGGGGAAAGCGGATTGTTCTCGCTCTGGCTTCGCGATCTCAAGTCCGGGAAAGAAAAGGAAATCACCTCACAGGAAGACGAGCCTGCGATCCTGCCGACGATGGCGCGAAACGGATCGGCGATTGTGTATCGGGCAGGGTTTGATTTTGTCTGTGCCCGACCCGAGGCAAAAGGTAAAGCGGCGCGGGCTCGAAAGGTTTCGCTGCATGCGACAGGAGACATCACCCACGACGGAACGGTGCGGCGAACACTGACCAAGGCAACCAATGTGAGCTTCAGCCAGGATGGCCTCGAAATGGCCTTCGCCGCAGGCGGCGATATCTGGATCATGGACACCGAACTGAAAGAGCCGGTTCCCATCACAACTACCGCGGCCGAAGAGCGAGAGCCTGTCATGAGCCCGGACGGGAAGCGCGTGCTTTTCATTCGTGACGATGGCGTGAGTGCCGACATCTGGTCGGTCGAACGATCCGACGCCAATGACTACTGGTGGAGGAATCGCGAATTCAAAGAAACCCGGGTCACCAAAGACGGGAAGATCAAGCATGACCTCGTCTTCGTTCCGGGCGGCAAGCAGATCAGCTATCACGTCGGAGCTGGCGATCTCTGGGTGTCGGATGTGGACGGCAAAAACGCCAAGCGCCTCATCGAATCCTGGAGCGCGACGCAATACGACTGGTCGCCGGATGGCAAATGGATCGCCTACGCGAAGAGCGACTCCGACTTCAACCGGGATATCTGGATCGCCCCAGCCGACGGAAAACGGAAGCCATTCAACCTTTCCCGTCATCCGGATTCCGACAGCAATCCCAAGTGGTCACCGAACGGCAAGATCCTCGCCTTTACCGGACGGCGCTACGATCAGGAGACCGACATCTACTACGTCTATCTATCGCGAGCTGACGAAGAGATCGACCGCCGCGACCGCTCCCTGAAGTCGGCCGTTGAAAAGATGTCGAAAGAAAGAAAACGACCAACTCCCCCTGCCCCGCCCAAGAAAGAAGAGCCGAAGCCGGAGCCTGACAAAAAAACCGCAGCACCGAAGGCACCAACACCTGCTCCCGCAAAGAGCAAAGCAGAGCCGAAGAATTCAGACCCGGAACCTGCCAAGGCCGAGCCGAAAAAGGACCCCGCACCTACCAAGCCCAAAACCGCACCTGCGAAGGACGAAGCCAAACCTGCACCCAAGGCAAAGCCGGAGGCCAAACCGCCAGCAGAAGCTGCGAAAAAGCCAGCCGCTCCAGCCGGTCCAAAATTACCCGAGGTCAAAATCGATTTCGGAGGCATCTACGAGCGCCTTCATCGCATTTCGATTTCTGATGTCAAAGAGGAAAACCTCTTCTGGTCCCACGACTCGAAGCGCCTCGCCTTTGGAGCCAAAATTAAAAACGTCGACGCCAACTACTACGT
>JAKMGR010000161.1 GCA_022424805.1 Verrucomicrobiales bacterium | reverse complement strand
GTAGTTTGCGAGGTCGCGAGGTGGGTCGCCCCCGAGCGCGAGAATGTTGCTTACGCCCTCGCAGGCATAGCGAGTCAGGATGACTCTGATATCGTTTTCCTGATGGCAGACACAGGTAAGATGTGGGATCGGATCGAGGGAGGTCGTGTTTTTCAGCCGGACCACGAGATCGTTGGTCAGCTCACGTGTCGAGCCTCCGGCACCGTAGGTGACGCTGACAAAATGGGGATTGAAGGCTTCCAGTTCGGAAATCGTCTCGTAGAGGGCTTCCGAGGCGGCTTCGCTCTTGGGAGGGAAAAATTCGAAGGAAAACGTCGTTTTCTCTTTTTCCAATATATCCTGAATGTGCATTTAGCCGCTATTGTTGCACGATTCCGGAATCGAGACAGCGGCTTTTTTTATTTTGGAAGTAGTAAGGTTTGGTTCCCCATCACATCCGATCGCTTCGATGGGACAGTCATCGAGGGCCTCCCGGCAGAGGGCGAGTTCTGCTTCGTCTCGCGGCTGACACCCGACATAGGAGTGAGCGCCTTCGTCGTTTCGGAGAAACACTTCGGGAATGCGCTCGCGGCAAAGGTCGCAGTCTATGCATTGATCATCGACATAGAATTTTCCGGGGGCGTTCTGTTGGAATCGGTTTTCGTAACTTGCCATAGTGGGCAAGGATACGAAGGGTCGGAACAAATCTTTCAGACCAGATCCACGATCGATCCGAAGTCAGCATCGAACAGTCGCTTGTAGGTGCGCGTCGCAATGCCGTCGGTCATGCGGGCGAGCACATCGCAGATGATGCGGGCGCGCTCGGCTTCGCTCGACTGCGTGGAGATCAGTTTTTCGTCGTCTTCAGGAAGCAGGATGAAGCTCGCTTTTTCTCCCCGATCTTCGACCACGTATTCTTCGGCGAAAGCATCGAAGAGTCGTTCGAGCAGGAAGTCGGACTTGCGATCGAGCTGCTGAAGTTGCCGCGTCCGAAAGACGAGATCGAGAGACAGGCTCTTGTAGACACTGCATTCTTTCTCCACCGCAGGATCGATCTGGAGCCGGTAGCGATGGCGGTTTGTTTTGTCGGAGAGAAAAGAATCATGCTCGACGAGGTCGGCTGCGGCGATGAAGGCTCCGATCTTTTTCCCCACTGTCGACTCGACTCGACTCTTGCGGATTGCCGATAGCAGTTCCCCGACGACAGCGGCATCACCGGAGTCGAGATCACGAGATTCGGCCCAGCGTTCGACAGCATCGACAGTGATAAATCCCGCTTCGATCCCGTCAGCGATGTCGTTCAGTGAGTAGGCCGTGTCGTCCGCCCAGTCCATGATTCGGCATTCGATGGAGCGAAAGGCGTTTCGTTTTTTCCCCGGAGCGAGTTCATCCGGAAATGCCGTGCCCTCTGTCATGAAATTGAGCACGTCGGATTGCTCGCGATAGAGAAAATGGTTCTTCTGATTTTCGACCTCGCCGAAGAGCGTTTTGTATTTGAGGACGCCGTCGATAAGCGCGCGCGTGGGATTCATTCCCCGATCCAGGCCGAAGAGAATGCGGGTTAGAATGCGTAGGGTCTGCGCATTTCCTTCGAAACCGCCATAGGGACGCATCAGGCGATGGAGCGTTCTTTCTCCGGCGTGGCCAAAAGGCGGGTGCCCGATGTCGTGGGCGAGACAGGCTGCCTCGACGAGATCCGAGTCGATGAAATAGTCAGAGCCAAGCAGGTCGGAGGTGCGATTTAGCCGGTTGCAGATGCTGCGACCAATCTGTGCGACTTCGATGGAGTGAGTCAGGCGGGTACGGTAGAAATCATACTCTCCACTGAAGAAAACCTGCGTTTTGTTTTGGAGCCGACGGAACGCCGACGTGTGAATGATCCGATCCCGATCGATCTGAAACGGCGTGCGATAATCGTCGGAATTTCCCGGGAGATTTCCCTCGACCCGTTCGCAATCAAACTTGGTGTAAAACTGGTTTTCCATTCCCGCCTGTTTTTCCGCAGCGCGCGCACTCGCAAACTACGGAATGCCCGGAACTTGGCAAGAGTGCGATTGGAAAAGGTTTGGAGAATCACGGGTCATTTCTTCTCTCTTTTCCCGTCCAGCGTATCTGCTAGTTTTGACTGTTACTTCGTGGGAATGTATAAGTGCACTGTAGCGGAACATTGAATATGACAGGCCGATTAGAAAACAAAGTCGCGATCGTGACCGGCGCTGCCTCTGGTATTGGAGCGGCGACGGTTAAAAAATTTCTCACGGAAGGCGCTCGTGTCATGGCTACCGACGTGAATGAAAAGGGCTTGGCCGACCTAATTGAGGAGGCCGGGGATTGGCGGGCGCAATTGGCCACTTGTCGGGGGAGTGTGGCAGAAAAATGTGACGTGGAAGCGATCATTGACCAATGCGTATCCGAATTCGGTCGACTGGATATTGTCGTCAACTCAGCCGGTATCACCCCTCGCTCCCTGCCTCCGGAAGCGGGCCTGGAAGAGCGCTGGGATGCGGTCATGAATATCAATGCCAGAGGCACCTTCCTGATGTGCCACGCGGCTGTCGAGCAGATGCGTCAGTCTGGGGGAGGGGCCATTGTCAACATTGGCTCAATCATGAGTCTGGTGTCCTACCCGACTTCACTTCCCTTTTCCGATGGGTTCAGTCCTTATCCACAGAGCAAGGGAGCGGTGCTGCAACTGACGCGAGACATGGGGATCCAGCTCGCGGCTGAAAAAATCCGGGTGAATGCTGTCTGCCCCGGTTTTGTATACACGGCATTGACGGAGAGCGTGACCGAGACTCCTGAGATTCACGAAACTATGAAAGCTCTGCATCCGATGGGTCGACTCGCCGAACCTTCGGAAATTGCCAATGTCGCAGCCTTTCTCTCCTCCGATGAAGCCTCGTTTGTGAC
>JAKMGR010000112.1 GCA_022424805.1 Verrucomicrobiales bacterium | reverse complement strand
GTCGGACAATACACGGTAATAGAGAGCGGCGTCATCATTGAGAGTGACGGAATAGCTTGAATAGGTCGGGTCGACAGACTGGTTGGGATCGAGGATGGAGCCAAAGAGTCCCTCGGTAGTGCGATCTGTGATCGAGCGAAGGTCCGGACCGTTCATCGACGAGCATGCTATTGATGATGAGGGATTCGAACGGTGGGGTAACTTCCTGAACGTAAGCCCCCGCGCGGAGTTCGTTCTCGGCTTGAGATCGGACTGGGCCCATACCGACAAGCGCGAGAAGTAGCAGAATGTTGATTGGTTTCATGGTTCGGTTGTTTCCAGCGATTCCTCTGATGATTTCCAGTGAGAATTTGATAGCAAGACAAAATAATAGATGATTCTCTTATTCAGGAAGCTTTCTACATTCCTATCGAGATGAAACCGACACCCACTCTGTTGCTTGCCGCCCTACTTGCCACGATGACCATTTCAGCCATTGCCGATGATCTTAACTTGAATCTTCGTTCTACTTCCAAGGAAGATGGAAAGACCAGTGAGGAAACGGTCTCGTGGAAGCCGGAGAAAACGGCACTTATTATTTGTGACATGTGGGACGACCATTGGTGCAAATCCGCGGCCCGACGGGTTGGCGAGATGGCACCAGCGCTGAATGAAACGGTGAACGCTGCTCGGGAGAAAGGTGTATTTATCATTCACGCCCCGAGTAGCGTGGTTGATTTTTATGAAAATACGCGCCAGCGAAAACTGGCTCAGGAAGCTCCTTTCGCGAAGGCACCCACCAAGCTGTCGACTTCGCCCCGCTGGGGGACAGCGTGGTGTTGGACCGATCCCGAATACGAGGCTGTGCTCCCGATCGATGATTCGGATATGGGGTGTAGTTGCAAAGGGGAAAAGTGCGAGATTCGAGAGGCGTGGAGCCGTCAGATTGATCTCATCGAATTGAAAGAGGGCGATGCTCTGACCGACAACGGGCAGGAGACCTTCAATCTCCTCGCCGAGAGAGGGATCGACAATGTCATCCTGTGCGGAGTGCACCTGAATATGTGTGTTTTGGGGCGCCCTTTCGCGATACGGCAGATGGTCAAGCTGAACAAAAATGTCGCCCTGATGCGCGATATGACTGACACGATGTACAACCCCGAGCGACCTCCCGGAGTGGATCATTTCACGGGAACGGATCTCGTGATCGCCCATGTCGAGAAATACTGGTGCCCATCGATGACCAGCGCTGACTTTACCGGGAAGAAACCATTTCGTTTTGAAGAGGATAAACGCGGGGCGGGGAAGTAGCTGTAACCTGCGGAAATAGAGCTTCCTTTGGTCGGCTGGTTAATTGCGAGATTCAAGGTTTTGTTACAGTCAATTTGCTGCATTCCAAACCACAATGACGGTAGGGACAATTGAGGAGTCGCTTGTAAAATAATGGCCAGAATGAAGATCCTTAGAATCAACTCTCCATCGTCTTTTGCTGTAGCAAGGAACTTAGTGGTTTTTCTTACCATAGCAGTCGGGGTTGCTGCCCAGTCTGCTGATAGCTACACGCCCGGTGAATCGATCGAAGGCAATTTCGAAAACTTTGGCCAAGGTTTTCTCGATAAACACTGCTACGAGTGCCACGACGATCTTACGGCGGAGGCGGATTTGAATCTGCTCGATCTCGGGGCCGTGGATGAGACCAATGCCGCTGTCTGGAAGTCAGTCTGGGCACAGGTTTCGTTGCAGGAAATGCCGCCGAAAAAGAAGGCCCAGCCGGAAGTCATTGAACGGCTTCGCTTTGCTGATTGGATCGTTGGCGAACTCACTCGCGTCATGGAAGACAAAGGTGGCTTTCAAGTCCACCTCGATCCGAACAAGGGGAACTTCATCGACCACAATTTGCTTTTTGGGCCGCTGCCAAAAGGTGTTGAGTTGGAACCGACCTCTTCACCAGCCCGGATCTGGCGGGTGACGCCTCAGGAGCACATCACGAGACTGAACGAGCTGATCAACATGGAACCTGCTTATGACCCCGGGAAGCCCGGCGTCCGAACTCGAGGTGATGTCGTTCCGACCAATCACGGGGGTGAACTGAAACTCTATTTTGGAACCGATCGAATCACCAAGTGGATTGGTGGAACAGTGGCCTATGCGACTGCGGTGAAAAGTGTCCCCGTTGTCCTTGCCTCAGGGCGAAAGCACGGCTTCGAGAATTACCCCGACTTTTACACGGTCAACAGCTCGGAGGCGACACAGATTCTCGGAAAGGCGGAGGATATTCTTCAATACATGGCCTACGGGCCGCTGAGTCTGGTCGGCATGCCAGAGCAGATTACGGATGATCCCAAGACCTATGAGGCAGTCCAACCCGAAGGTGACTTACGCGGGTTGCCGACGGCGATTACCTACAACACGAAGTTTGTTCGTCCGAAGACTCCGGTCTACGAGATGGTGAAAGACCTCGACGTTGAGATCACTGACGAAAGTCTCCATGCCGCGGTCGATTATCTTTTTGAGGCGCTGACATTTCGTCCGCCATCCGAAAAGGAATCCGCTGACTATCTGAAACTGGTCAAAGATTCGATTTCCAAAGTGGGAAAGGAAGATGGGATCTTTATGGGGCTCTCGGCAATTTTTCTCGACCGTGATGCCTTGTTCCGTTCTGAGTTGGCGAAGGCGGGTAAGCCTGACGAACACAATCGAGTTATGCTGCAGGACTGGGAATTGGGCCTCGCGGTCAATCACGCACTCAGCTACATCAAGCCCGATGAAACGCTTCGGCAGGCCATTGTTGAAGGACGCATGCGAACCAGGCAGGACGTGGAGCGCGAAGTCACTCGCATGCTCAATGACGACAGTATTCGGAAGCCGCGCGTGTTGCGATTTTTCCGCGACTATTTTGACCACGACCTAGGCGGTTACATCTGCAAGGATGCAAATGCGCTCGCCAGCACTGGTGTATCCAATCGTGGGAATGGTCACTATCGCGCCATGTTCGACGCCACTGCCAGCACTGACCGCCTCATCGAGCTGATTCTGGAAGAAGACAAAGACGTCTTCAGAGAATTGCTGACGACAAACAAGGTTGTCGCTACCAACTCCGATAACACCTACTTTGGTAGAAAATACACTCCAGAGGAAAGGGCTACCGCCGTTGCTGCGAAAAAGAAAGCGGATCAAGAGCGTGCGAAGGAAGTCGCGGCTAAGACAAAGACGCTCAACGAGGAGATCGAAAAAATTGAGGCTCAGCTCAAAAATAAGGAGATCGATAAAAAGCTCGCGAGCAAGCTGAACCAGCAGAAGAAAACCCTTGTCGGGAAGAAGAAACAAATTGCGAGGGATGCGGATCGGAAAGGGGACAGCACTAATGTGAATGTTGATTTGGCTGAGTTGTCTGGTCCGCGAGTCTACGCACGGGTGAGTCGGCGGTCTTTTGGTACTGGTTCCATT
>JAKMGR010000110.1 GCA_022424805.1 Verrucomicrobiales bacterium | reverse complement strand
CCCATGTTCGGGTCGCTCAGTCGTGGCTTCACAATTCCAGAAGCGAAGATTGCCGTGCTCAGCGACGCGGAGATTTTTGGTCGCTACCAAAACCAGCGCGGCCACCGCCGCTACCGACTCGCCCGCGAACGCCAAGCCAGCCAGCAGGTCAGCAGCTTGAGAGAGTATGGATACGGAGACCTCGTCGTTCACATCGACTACGGGATCGGAAAATTCCGCGGGATCAAAGCGAAAGAAACCGTAGACGGAGAAGAGGAAGTTCTCGAAATCGAATACGACGATCAGGCTCGGCTTTTCGTTCCACTTGATCAGGCTCACCTCGTCTCCCGCTATATCGGAACTGGGAAAAAAGCGCCGAAACTTTCCCGACTGGGTGACAAGCGATGGTCACGTCTCCGCCGCGATGCGGAAAATTCGATCATGGATTACGCAGCGCGGTTGCTGTCAATCCAGGCGGAGCGGGAGGCACACAAAGGGTTTCCCCATCCTGCTGACAACAAGTGGCAGTGGGAGTTTGAGAATGCGTTCATCTACAAAGAGACCCCAGACCAGTTGCGCTCGATCCAGGAGACGAAGGAAGACATGGAGCGTGCCAAACCAATGGATCGTCTCATCTGTGGCGATGTCGGGTTTGGAAAAACCGAGGTGGCGATCCGAGCTGCTTTTAAAGCGGTGATGTCGGGGAAGCAGGTCGCGATTCTTGTTCCAACCACAGTTCTCGCTGATCAGCACTATCAGAATTTCCGGGAGAGAATGTCGGACTTTCCGGTGAAGATCGAAGTCCTGAGCCGCTATCGAACCACAGCGCAACAACGCGAGACGCTGAAACGCATGGCTGACGGCTCGGTCGATATCGTCATTGGAACTCATCGGATCATTTCCAAGGATGTTGCCTTCAAAGATCTCGGCCTCGTTGTCGTCGATGAAGAGCAAAGGTTCGGGGTGACACATAAAGAGCGATTCAAAGAGCTTTGGCGATTCGTCGACGTGCTCACTCTTTCGGCAACACCGATTCCGAGAACCCTATACCTCTCAATGATGGGGGTCCGAGAGATGTCGGTAATCGACACTCCGCCGCCAAACCGACGACCTGTCGCAACGACGATCTGCCCCTACGATGAGCGCATCATTCGATCGGCAGTCGAGAAAGAACTCGCGCGGCAGGGACAGGTTTTCTTTCTTCACAATCGGGTGAAAACGATCCGGGGAATGAAACGCCGCATCGAGGACCTGGTCCCGGGATCCCGAGTCGAGGTCGGCCATGGACAGATGGGCGACGACGAATTGGAGGATGTCATGAACCGATTCGTGCGGGGCGAGTTCGATGTCCTCGTCTGCACGACCATCATTGAGAGCGGTGTGGATATCCCTAACGCAAATACTATCATCATCGACCGTGCCGATCGTTTTGGCCTTGCCGACCTTTACCAGATCCGTGGCCGGGTCGGACGGGCAGACCGGCGGGCCTATGCCTATCTTATGCTGCCGCCGGATATGCTTACGGTGGGCGACGCGCGGAAGCGTATCAATGCGATTAAGCAGTATTCTTCGCTCGGGGCCGGTTTTAAAATCGCAATGCGCGATCTCGAAATCCGGGGTGCCGGCAATCTCCTTGGCACGCAGCAAAGCGGGCACATCGCGGCGATTGGGTTCGATCTATACTGTCAGCTTCTAAAGCAGTCGGTCTCCAAGCTAAAGGGGGAACCTTCAGCAGATCGAATTGACCTTTCCTTCCACGCTGATTTTCTCTGCACGAACGAATCTCATTTCCTCAAGGATCCATCCGGAAGTCTACCGGCCTTCATTCCTGCTGATTACATGCCGGAAGCGAAGCTTCGCATTACTGCATATCGTGAACTGGCCGAGGCAAGCCGCATCGAGGATCTCGAGACACTCCGTGAAAACTGGGCGGATCGATTTGGGCGCCTTCCCGCCCCGGTCGAGCATCTTTTGACCGCAACAGAGGTCAAAATTCGGGCCGGATTGCACGGCTGTAGCTCCGCTGAAATCCGCGATGGAAAGCTGAAGCTGATGAAAAACGGGAAATTCATCCAAATAAATGGTAAGTTTCCCCGTTTAATCGGAGACAATGAGGAGGAATGGCTTGAGTCAGTCCTCGACTGGGTGCTAGATTTGGATATCTAACCATTCCGCTCGTTCCGCCCGTAACCCTTCCCACCGAGCGATATGAAAACGTCATCACTTATTGGAATTGCAGCATGTGCCGCAATCCTTCTTTCTGTTGTTTGCAGTAAAGCTGCACCTACCGTGCTCAACAGCATCCGCGCTGTTGTGAACAACGAGCCCATCACGCAGGCCATGGTCGACTCAGCAGTCAGAACGCAGGTCCAGGTCTGGCTCATGGGCAATAAGGGGCGGGTCAGTCGTTCTCAAGCGGAGAAAGAGATCCGCGAAATGGAGCAGAAAGCGCTCAACGACTTGATCGATCGCAAATTGATTCTCTCGGAGTTCAAGAAAATGGGCGGCAACATCAAGGACCAGTATGTGGATGAAGCTGTGAATCGCTTTGTAAAGGACCGCTTCGGTGGCGAGAGAGATAAATTTTTGGATGAACTGAAAAAGACTGGCATGACGATCTCCCAGTTTCGGGAGGTGCAGCGCGACATGATTGCGATCAATGCTCTCCGTGCCGAACACGCCGGAGACGATGTCATTCCCAACACACCGTGGGAGAAAAAGCGTGTCTACAACGAAATCAAAACGGACTTTGCCTCAGACGGGAAACCGAAGGTCTGGATCATGTCGATTCCCAAGCAGACGCCAACTAGCAGTGAGGCCGAACAGGAGAAAGTTCTCGCCAACGTTCGCTCGCAACTGAAAAGCGGGACTAGCTTCTCTTCACTCGCGAAGAAGTATTCTGATGACAGTTTCGCCAGCAAGGGTGGCTACGTCGGAGTTCTTGACCGTTCAGGAAAGCTGGCTCAAGGTCTGCACGATCTCGCCTACAGTCTCCCTCCGGGTCAAACGACACCCACAATGGATCACGGAACACACTGGCGGATCGTCTCTGTTTCCGAACGCATCGGAAAATCAGTTCCCTCTTTTGATAAGCTGGAAGAGGAAGTCGACAAGCGCCTCACCGTCGAGAAGCGCCAGAAGAATCTCGAAACCTGGCTCGTCAAGCTTCGTCGCGATGCCAATGTTCGCATCTACGAGGACTAAATTCTGCCTCAGCGTTCTTTTTCCGACGGTGGCAAGCCGTTGATATCGATGTAATCTTTCCCCGTGCGCGTCCTCTCCATTGATCCCGCTTTGCGGAATACCGGTTTTGCTGTGATCGAGAGAATCTCGACCGGTCGCAAACCGGCCTACAAGGCTTTGACCTACGGTACAATCAAGAACAGACGCGATTTGCGTCAGTCTGGTTGTCTCGTCAGGATTCGAGAGCAACTCAAGGATGTAATCGACAAATACAACCCGGAGGTCTGCGCGGTCGAGGGTGTGATCTTCGTGCAGAGCTATAAGACCGCGATTACGATGGGCGCCGCTCGTGGAGCAGCGGTTCTTGCCGCTGCGGAACACGGCATGGAGATTTTCGAATATGCACCCAAACGGGTTAAGCAAGCTGTTGTAGGGCGGGGCGGAGCAGACAAGCAACAGGTTGCGTTCATGATGCGGGCACTGCTCGAACTCACTGAAACCCCTCCCTCTGACGCTGCCGATGCATTGGCGATTGGACTTGCTCATTTCTATGCGCAAGACCCTGGACGTGTCACGTCGATCAAGGACAAGCCCGTTCCGCTTTAGCGATGAAATTTCTTGATGACATGCGAACGACTCTCGTCGTTCAGGCCCTTGAGCAATCCGACCCGGGCGAGGTTGTTCTGCTAGACGAGGACAAGCGCGAAGTCGGAGTCACAGCTGGCGCTCCGCTGGCGAAAAACCTCTCCACCAGGGAAGAAAATACCTTTCTCGCAGAACGGGCTGAACTCCTTGGACTCCGAGCATCAACCCGTCACCCGGAAGAGACGCGCTGGTTTCGACGCGACCCGAATCACCACCGATTCAATTGGCTGGCAATCGGGCTCTGCGTGATCGCAGTTGTGATCGGCTTCCTCACCAATGAACTGGGGCCGCAAAAGAGGATCAACATCCTCTCTTTTCCCCTCCTTGGTCTTATCGCGTGGAGCCTGATCGTCTATGTCCGCGAACTCGTTCTCTTTTTCCAGAATCGAGATCGCCTTTTTCGCGACGGCTGGTTGCAGGGGCTGATTCGCTTTGTTCAGCCTGAGGTGAAAAAGCCCGAACCGAAAAATAATTCGGAAGCCGCTGGGATTCTCCGTGTTGCCTCGCAACTCTTCGCCGATCGCTGGAGGGAAATAATGACTCCGGTGACGGGGACTCGCGTGAAATCACTACTTCATCTCGTAGTTTTTCTTCTCTCCGCTTCCGTCATCGCTGGAATGTATGTGAAAGGACTCGCTAACGAATATCGCGCAATCTGGGAAAGCACCTTTTTTACGGACAGCTCGTCACTGCGACCTTTTCTTGAAATGGTTTTGGGACCCGCGGCTCGTCTCACCGGAGAGAACATCCCTTCCGTAGCCGAACTGAACGCCATGCATTGGATGTCCGGTAAAACGGAGAACGTTACCGGTGAGAATGCTGCGCGTTGGATTCACTGGTATGCAATCACCGTTGGAATTTTTGTTCTGATCCCGCGGCTCGTTCTCAGCTTTCTCTGGCGTTGGAGAGGATCCCGACTGCTACGGACACTACCCTTTCGCGAAGTATCCCCAGGCTACTTCGAAAATATCCTTTCCATTTCCTCGGGCGCAGCGCTTGAGATTCGAGTCGCCCCCTACTCTATCGATCTCGATGACAATACCCGGCGTGCCGTTCGTTCCTGTCTCGAGACCCAATACGAGCGGCCTGTCGAAATCACCTGGGCACCCGGCATTCCCTTTGGTAAGGAGGATGAGATCGAAGTCCCGGAAGACGAGATTTCCATTATTCCTCTTTTTCACTTCGCTTCTACTCCCGAGAAAGAAACTCACCTCGCCCTGCTCCAGAACCTGTTAGGCGTCGGATCTAACCCTGTTGATGAAAATGGTAACAGGGTTCACATGCGAGTTGAGTTTTTACTCCTCGATACCACGGCCTTCAATAGAAAGGCCGACTCATTCGCAGATGCGGATAAGAGGCGTGGTGATCGCGAAAAGGCTTGGGAGCAACTGCTCGAAGGTAGCGGCATCGAACCACTTTTCTTTTCTCAAGATCAGCCGTACCGGAAACCGAAACCGAACGACTCCTGAATGGCCCGTGATTCTCAACCGAGGGAACTCGTCCTGAGCCTGATTTCTCACACCAACGTGGGAACGACGGCTCTTGCGCCCACCTTGCTACGCCGTGACGTCGGCGAAGTGGCAGACAGTGCTCATGTCACAACTGTCCCGGAAGCCTTCACTTTGTTGGAAAAAGAGGGTCGCGTAGCTCGCCTTTGGGACACACCCGGATTTGGTTCCAACCTAGCCAAACTCGCCAAAAGACTCCGCTCGAATGACAATCCGATCGGCTGGCTGCTTCACCAGGTCTGGGATCGAGGAACCGACAAGTCACTCTGGTGCAGCCAGGAAGCAATTCGCAACGTGCAGGCTGAATCGGATGTCGTTTTGTATCTGGTTGACGCTTCCCAGTCTCCATCGTCCGTTAAGTATGTTGATCTGGAGATTGAAGTGATTGAATGGATCGGGAAACCAGTTCTCGTTTTTCTTAATCAGGCCGGCCAGCGAGATCCCGAGCGCGAACGCCTAAATGAATTGGAATGGCGGGCCCACCTCTCCCGCTTCGACATTGTCAAAAACGTAGACACTCTCGATGCATTCACTCGTTGCTGGACCGAAGAGCATCACATTCTCGAGAAAGCAGTCGAAGTTCTCGAAGGCGAAAAGAAGAAGTCGGCCAAGGTCCTGCGCGATGCCTGGATCGAAAGAAACCTCGAGACTTTTGACAAGGCGATTGAGGGGATGGCCAAATGGGCTGAGTTCGCCTTGAGCGATACCGAGCCGCTACCCAAAAAGGGAATCGCTGACCAGATTTTTCAGCTTTTGAATCGCTCGGAGCACAACGAGGAACTCGATCGCATTCAAAGTGAAATGTACGAGCGCCTCGCTGAGAAAACCTCGACAACCGTAAACGACCTGATTGCTCTGTACGGGCTCGATGGAGAGACAGCTGCAGAATTGGAGAAAGCGTCTAAAGGCGAATTTGCGGTAAAACGCGACGTCGAGGAGCCACTTGCTGCCACCCTCGGTGGTGTGGTTTCCGGATTGGTAGGAGGGCTCTCAGCCGATCTCATGAGCGGTGGGATGACCTTTGGCGGCGGCACTATCGTCGGCATGCTTCTCGGCGGAGCTACGACCTATGCACTCGCTCGCGGATACAACCTCACTCAGACGGGACAGAATATGGTTCGCTGGTCAGAGGCACATTTTTTGACTCAGATTCAGTTTCTCACGATGCTCTATCTCGCGATTTCTCATTATGGTCGTGGTCGCGGGATCTGGCAGGATCCGGTTAACAATCCCACCCATTGGCAGGAAGTGCTTCAGCAACAGCTTAATGAGGAATCCGATACCTGGTCCAAGCTCTGGAAAAAAGGTGGAATCAATTCTGACCGCGGCACGCTGCCGAAACCGCTGAAGAAAGCTCTGCGTCAGTTGCTAGTTCGAGTGTTTTCGCAACTCTATCCGGAAAGTAAGGAAATGTTTCGGAGATAAGTCGCGAACCGCAATTTCACGCATTGCGAACAGCATCTGCTGAAACGCCCCGCAGCTCGAACGACTTCAGAATCGTTTCTTCGATCAAGTTGCTCGGGCACGATGCGCCGGCAGTAATGCCGACAACGAGTTCTCCATCACCGGAAAATCCCTTGAAGTCACTATTGATTTCCTCTTTCTCATGAAGGTCGTAGTGCACGATTTCCTCAAGAGACTTCAAGCACTCCGCACTGCGAATGAAAAATGTGGGCAGCTCTTTTTCCCCGATCTCAACGAGGTGAGTGGTGTTGGAGCTGTTGTAGCCACCGACCACAAGAAGAACGTCCATGTGATGATTCAGCAATTCAAACAAGGCATCCTGCCTTTCCTGGGTCGCGCCACAAATGGTGTCGAAAACGAGAAAATTCTCTGCATTTCCATCCCGGTCTTCAACCGCTAGACGAACGCGGCTCTGAATCTCTTCCGTCTCTGATTTCAGCATCGTCGTCTGATTCGCCACACCGACTCGCTTCAAATGCACTTCAGGATCAAATCCCTCCGACATTGCTCCCTTGAATCGTGCGAAGAATTCGTCACGGTCGCCACCATTGCGGATGTAGTCGCAGACGAAATCAACATCTTCCAAGGTGAGAATGATCAAATAACTGCCAGTAGTATCGTCGCCTACAGCTCGCGATGCGGTTGCCCGCGTCTCTTCGTGATCAGCTTTACCGTGAATGATGGATGTCACTCCGTCTTTGGCGAAAATCCGGACTCGCCGCCACACTTTCATCACATCACCACAAGTTGTATCAACAATCTGACAGCCTTGTGATTCCACTTTATCCATAAACGAAATCGGCGCACCGAAGGCTGGGACAATTACGACATCGTTCTCATCGAGATCGTCATACTGCTCATTCATTTCACGCCAGGGAAGTGAAACGATGTTCATTTCCTCGAGCTGGCGGTTAACCTCAGGGTTGTGAA
>JAKMGR010000109.1 GCA_022424805.1 Verrucomicrobiales bacterium | reverse complement strand
TCTCTCCTGCTACGGAGCAACTGATCTGAAATCACCTCACATTGATGCGCTTTTCTCAGAAGGAATGCGCTTCGATTCATTCTACGCGAACTGTCCCGTCTGCTCTCCGACCCGAGCCTCGTTTGTGACGGGACTGTATCCTGACAACGCAGGTGTTCCCGGCGTGATTCGCACTCCACTGCCTGAACGCCCCACAAGCTGGGGTAATCTCCGCAACGATGTCGTGACTTTGCCGACGCATCTGAAGAAAGCTGGCTACGACACTGCTCTGATCGGTAAGTGGCACCTCGGCATAGAAAAGCCCGACCGCCCCACCGACGTCGGCTTTGATTTTTTCCACGGCTTTCTCGGAGACATGATGGATGACTACTACGAACACCTCCGCCACAGCAAACATTACATGCGCAAGAACGAAGAGGCGATTCATCCTGAGGGCCACGCCACTGATCTATTCACTGACTGGACCGTCGACTATCTGAAAGAGAGGAAAGACAAGGAGGCTCCGTTTTTTCTCTTTCTTGCCTACAACGCACCGCATACTCCGATCCAGCCGCCCGAGGACTGGCTCGCGAAAGTGAAGGAGCGTGAGAAAGGTATCGACGACAAACGAGCGGGCTTGGTCGCGCTGATCGAGCATCTCGATTACGGCGTCGGAAAAGTAGTCGACTCTCTCAAGGCGGAGGGAATTTGGGAAGATACGGTGGTGATCTTTACCAGCGACAACGGTGGCCAGTCCAATGTTGGAGCACGCAACCTGCCGCTCAACGGAGGCAAGCAGCAAATGTGGGAAGGTGGCATCCGCGTGGGCACTTGTGTCACCTGGCCAGGCGTAATCGAACCCGGCTCCCTTCAGAAAAACCACATCTCGATGACCATGGACATCTATCCGACCCTTGCCGAAATCGCCGGAGTCCCAGTAGATTTCGACATGGATGGCCGAAGCTTTCTCCCCGTGCTCAAGGGAGAGAAAATGAAAAACGACCGTCCCCTCTTCTGGGTCCGTCTTGAGGGCAATATGGCCTACGGCGGCCTTCACTATCACGCCGCTCGAATCGGTGATTGGAAGCTGTTACGCAATACCCCTTTCGAACCCTACCAGATGTTCAACCTCGCGAATGATCCGGGCGAGCAAAAGCCTATTCCCCGCCAGAAAGCCCCCCAGAAATACAACGAGCTTTTCAACTCGCTGATGAATCACATCAATCTGTCAGGGCGCTACAAGTGGCAGCGGGAAAACCCTTGAGCCCATGCCGAAACGCACTGCACTCGATTTCCCCCTCGATACTTACGGGCAATCCGTTAACGGGGTAAACCTCGAGTATTTCCCACCGCGAAAAACTTGCGAACTCCTCATTGTCGCCGGAATTCACGGAGAGGAACCAGAGACCACTGTCGCTCTGTCACGCGCGGTTCGCTCCCTTCAATCTGACGAGATATCCTCTTCCATTTCCTTAGTTCTTTCCGCCAATCCAGACGGGCTCGTCCTTGGAACTAGAGGCAACGCCAACGGTGTCGATTTGAATCGCAATTTTCCCTCTACCAATTGGCAGTCGGATCCGACTACCTGCCGGTGGCATGTCGACGAAAGCGAGGAACTTCCCATTCTCACCGGATCAGCCCCCGCTTCTGAACCTGAGTCCAAGGCACTGATCGAGTTGATTGATTCGCTTTCGCCCAAAATTGTCCTGACCCTTCACGGGCCACTCGCTTGCGTGGACGATCCCGACGGGACGCCGCTTGCTGGCTGGATCGCCAAGGAAACTGGATTCCCGCTCGTCACCGAACTTGGCTATCCCACCCCAGGCTCCATGGGAACGTGGGCGAAAGAAAGAAATCTCCCCTGGGTCACTTGGGAGTTTCCACCGGACGGCGTGGAGTCGATCAGCAAATCACAGGTCCCCATTCTCGCGCATATACTCTCGGGGAAAGCTCCAATGCGCACATGAGACAATCACGCAAATTTCCAGTTGCCTACCCAGTCCAGTTCATCCACCATCAAAAAATGAAGAAGGTTCTCGCTATCTCCTCTCTTTTTGCAATCGCGGTTCTTGCGAGCTCCTGTGATTCCACGGGATCAGCTTCAGGCGGAGAGGGATACTACGCTCCCGCTCCCCAGAGTTCCGTTGAACGCACTGCGCAAATACAAAATCAGTTTGGTAAAATCCGGCGCTCAGGCATCCGCTAGGCGAAGGGGGCAGTTTCTGGTTGCCTTTCAGGTATCCCTGCCGATAGCATCACGGCGATACCGCTATGACATTAATTCGCCGCTTTCTTGCTACTCTTCTCGTTCTTTTTGTTCCCAGCTCGGTCGTCTCGGGCGATGAGCCTGTGTCCCTTGCCGAAAAAATCAATAATGGTCTTGAACCGATTGCGAACAAGGCTCTGGAAATCGTCTTCTATGGCTTTGAGATAACAGAAGGCGTAACTCTCCCGGTAGTCCTCGTCCTTCTTGGAGGGACTGCGATCTTTCTCACCTTCTACTTCAAATTCATAAACCTTCGCGGATTTCGCGTGGCACTTCGCACAGCAAAGGGAAAATACACAGACCCCAATGCACCCGGCCAGATCACCCATTTTCAGGCACTTAGCGCCGCCCTTTCAGCCACAGTTGGACTTGGGAATATTGGCGGCGTTGCCGTCGCTGTAGGTGTAGGCGGTCCCGGGGCAACGTTCTGGATGATCGTGATGGGTCTCTGCGGCATGACAACGAAGTTTGCGGAGTGCACCCTCGGTGTGAAGTACCGCCGCATCATGAAAGACGGGTCAGTGAAAGGCGGGGCAATGTACTACCTGCGCGACGGATTTCGCGACCTTGGTTTGGCTCCCGTCGGTGCCGTTCTCGCGGTCATGTTCGCTATTTTCGTGATTGGAGGAGCTTTCGGAGCCGGAAACATGTTCCAGTCGAATCAGGCCTTCAGTCAGTTCAGTTCGACGTTTCTTGGCGCAGAGGCCGCTTCCAATGGAGGAATGAAAATTGGATTCGGAGTCATCCTCGCAATCCTTGTTGGACTCGTCATCATTGGCGGAATTGTCCGGATCGCGAGAGTCACCGCATTTCTGGTGCCCTTCATGTGTGGCAGCTACATCATCGCAGCGATGATCATTATTCTCACCAATCTCGGTGAAGTGATCCCCGCTTTCGGAACCATTTTTGCCTCTGCCTTCGGGACGGAAGCTGTCGCCGGAGGTCTTATTGGAGTTCTCATTCAGGGAATCCGGCGTGCCGCCTTTTCCAACGAAGCAGGACTTGGCTCTGCCCCCATCGCCCATTCGGCTGTGAAAACAGACAAGCCTGCAAGTGAGGGATTCGTCGCCCTTTTGGAACCTTTTGTGGATACTGTTGTAGTTTGTAGCATGACGGCACTGGTTATCGTGATCACTGGCACATGGCAGGTTAGCGCAGAGGTTGCGAAACCCACCGCAGAGATCGTCGCGACTCCGGAATCGACTGAAGTTGTTCGAAAGCTGGAGCAGGGACAATATCTCCACACGCGGGGATCAACAGACACACACACCGAAGTCATCGGGCTCGTTGACGCAAGCGACCACTCCGTAGAGGAAGTGGAAGGTTGGATCGTGACGGACAGTGTGGCGGATCGCAAAGGGGTTCCCGTGACCTCGATGGCATTTGGATCGGTCATTGGCTGGTTCCCCACGATACTAACAATCGCCGTAATCCTCTTTGCTTTCTCGACCATGATTTCGTGGTCTTACTATGGGGAACAGGGCGTCATCTACCTGTTCAGCTTCCTAGATGACGATAAGATAAAAATCCCCGTCCTTGTCTACAAGGTCGTCTTCTGTCTGCTCATCATCGTTGGCTCGTCCGCTTCCCTCACGAACGTGCTCAACCTTTCCGACGCCATGATTTTCGCGATGGTGATTCCGAATCTGATTGGCCTGTATTTCCTTTTGCCTGTGATTCGAAAAGAAACCAATAGCTTCCTTGAACATGTGAAGGACGTGGATGGGAAGAAGTAAATCCATTTGCGTATACCCAGAGCGGTGTCCACTCTCGAACCCAAATCCACCCCTCTTCCCACCACTTATTTCGCTGACTCAATTTTCGATAGCGCTCCCGCCTTGTATGGGGATTCAAGAGCGAGCCCTTCAAATCAAAAACGCGGCAACTTTTACTGAGTTAGGGCTGGCATGCCGAATGTATGCGGCAGATCACGATGGCAAACTTCCCGACAACCTAAGCGATCTCACGCCGGATTATGTTACCGAATTAGATGATATTTTCGTCGTAATGGAGAACCGCGAAGAAGTCACTCCTCACTTTGTATTAGGTAAAAAATTGACGCAAGGATCGGACGCAACACCATTGACT
>JAKMGR010000103.1 GCA_022424805.1 Verrucomicrobiales bacterium | reverse complement strand
AAACGATGCCGGCGGTTCGATCAGTAAAGGCAACGTCATCGAAATTTCTCTCGCAACGAAAAACCTCGTGAATGCAATTTATGGAGGTTAGACACTCCATCATCACAGCCCTGCTGGCGGTTGCCGTCGGATCCGGCGTCATGCTTTCTGCTCAAGAAAAGACGGAAGACGGACCTTCCGCGGTAGAGGTGGCGAAGCGTGCTGATGAATTCCGCGAGATCAAACAGATCGCCAACCGGGCTGCTCTGCCATCGCTTCGCGGAGAGGACAAATACATCCTGCGAGAATCCTACTGGAACGGAACATTAAAGCCGAGTAAGGCGAAACTGATTCAGGTGCAGTTGTTTCGACGCAACGAATACAAGTTCTGGTTTGCTGCTCCCGAGCGGGATGCGGAACTGGCTCTGAATATCTACGACAGCGAAGGGCAATTGCTGGAAGCGGATACGGGTCCAGTTCAAGAGAAGCCCAATGTCGTGACGCTGACCTTTGAACCGGAGTTAACAGGTGTCTACTACCTGCGCATTGCATCCAAGGCGACGACGAAGCGCCCGCAGGATTGGGCCGTGATCTACGCCTACCGGTAATGGCTTTGCCAGGGCTGATCGTTTTCGATCTCGATTTTACACTGTGGGACTGCGGCGGCCTGTGGGTGGACTGCACGAGCTATCCATTCCAAAAACGGGAGGATGGAGGTATCGTCGATTCGGATGGGAGAATTCTCCGCCTCTATGAGGATGTCCCCGAGATTCTTGACGAGATTGATCATCTAGGTATTCCCATGGCACTTGCGTCGCGAACCGAGCAACCCGCCTGGGCACAGAATCTGCTGGAACTGATGGAGATACGGGAGCGGTTTGCATACGAAGAGATTTATCCCTCTTCCAAAACGAAACACTTCTCCCGCATTGCTACAGCGAGCGGAGTTGAACTCCACGAGATGTGGTTTTTCGACGACGAAAATCGGAACATCGTCGAAGTCGGAGATATGGGAGTCACCTGTGTCGAGGTCCGAAACGGACTCACCCGTGCAATATTCGATTCCTTGATGCCCTGATTTCCGAGGAGCGAGGGGGGAGCGAATCCGTTTTGGCAACGCAGAAAAGGGCGTTGACATCGGGGTAGTGACGTTTCACCTTAAAAGCGCTATGAAAAGAGGTCTGCTACTCAGCACTATGATGCTTCTCGTCTCCGTAGCTGTCGGCTCGGACACCGAAACCCTCACCAGTTCGGACGGGTCAAAATCGCTAGAAGCAAAAATCGAGAACTACGATCCGGCTTCCGGTTCGGCTCAGATTCAAGTGAACGGGCGGCGAGTGAAGGTGAATATTTCTGCATTCAGCGAAGAAGATCTGCCGAAGTTTAAAGCATGGTATGAAGCCTCGCAGGTCGGTCGGAGTTTGATGCTGAATTTCGAAGAAAAGGAAAGCGAAGGGTCAGAGAGAAAAACCAACACTGCAAAGATCACCAATTTTGACTCTACCTATGCTCTGGAAGTGAGAAACAACTCCAGCACCGACTTTTCCGATGTGCGCCTCGACTACCGGGTCTTCTACTACAAAGATCCGGAAAAAGGGAGCAAGGTGGCTCACTACGAAGACGGAAGCTTGAGCATTTCGGAAATCGCGCAGCGAGAATCTCAGAAGTTTGAGACGACTCCCGTCGCGTTGATGCGCCAAAGGCCCTTGCCCGCATCGCAATGCAAGGGTGGGACGTGACGACCACCTACTCGCGCGAGTTCGCGTGCTGACAAAGTTGAAGGAATCATGGTGAAAGTAATCAAGGATAATCGCGTCGTGCGAACGATCACCTATCCATCCAGCCTTCGGAAAGAGTGGGACTAAGTTCCTGACTAGAGTTTCCGCTCCATCATGCGATGGGGGATTCCGGCTTCTTCGAATTCCGGGTCATCAGTCTCGGAAAAGCCGAGGTTGCTGTAAAAGAGTATCGAAGAGACCTGGGCATGGAGATGTGCGGTGAGAAAGCCGTCATTCTTCGCATCTTCGAGAAGGGTGGCTATCAAGAGCGAGCCGACACCGCAGCGTCTCAATTCGCGTAGAACGGCGACCCTGCCGACGCGAATATCGCCGCCGCCTTCGTCTGTCCACCGAGCGGTCCCGATCGGCGCTCCGTCCTCGAGAGTCGCAAGCAGATGGCGCGCAACTGGATCAAGTTCATCTTCCTCGAATTCCTCCGGCACCTTTTGCTCTTTCACGAATACCGTGTAGCGAACCGAGTAGAGTTTCTCCCGGTCGACTTCCCAATTCGCTTTATGGATCTGGAATTTCAAAGCAGCAATGTAGCAAAGAAGTCCATCCCAAGAAAGTCCCAAGCTCGATTTTGATTGGGGAGTATTTCGATTACTGGGCGAATCAATTACTCCGTGTTTTCGGTGTATTCCGTTGTCAAAACAATCTAATCTGAACGAAGGCACTCGATTCAGAAATCTAAGGGCTTGTGGATTTAGGGACCAAGGAAAACATGAGATGGAAAAAGGCGAAGCAATGGTAGTGTGTATTCCGTGGTCAATCCATTGTGTAAGGATGCCTCCACAGGAATCCATCCTACCCCTCTAATGGCACCATCGCGGTATGTTTCCTTTGTCCAAAATCGGGCATCATAAAATGTTGGAATCATCTGTTCTGCCCTTCCCGAACTGCAAAATGTCTCGTTTCACCATCTTAGCTGGCCTCGGTCTTCTGCTCTCGTTTTTTCAGCCTTTGTTGGCGACTGAGAAGCTTGCGAAGGGCTTCGCATTTTTCGAAAACGAGGTTCGGCCTATTCTTGTTTCGAGCTGCCTCGAATGCCACTCGAAGGAGGCGGGAAAACGCAAAGGCGGGCTCTGGCTTGATCGCAAAGCGGGGTGGGCACTCGGTGGTGACGGTGGTCCTGCTCTCGTGCCGGGGGATCCGGACGGCAGCTTGCTGATCCACTCGATTCGCTACTCGGACGAGGATCTGCATATGCCGCCCAAGACGCGACTCGCTCCCGAGCAGATTACGACGCTCGAGAAATGGGTCGCCATGGGGGCTCCCGATCCTCGCAACGACGAGATGGCCGGGGCCGTTCGAAAAGCTGAGATCGACTACGAGACCGAACGCAAGGGCTGGGCCTATCGTCCGCTGGTGCGACCGGAGGTTCCCAAGCCGAAAGCAGCGATCTGGGCGAGGAGCGAGGTTGATGCATTTGTCTACCGAGAGTTGGAGGCAAATCAGCTTTCCCCTGCACCCGAAGCTGCACCGGACCGACTGATTCGACGCCTGTTCTTTGACCTGACTGGGCTTCCTCCGACTCGGGAAGAAGTGGCTGCGTTTGTCGCCGACCCCTCCGATGCTGCCTATCAGAAGCTCGTTGATGATCTGCTTTCGCGTCCTGGTTATGGCGAGAAGTGGGGCAGGCACTGGCTCGATGTCGCGCGCTACGCCGATTCAAACGGAGGGGATCGTAACTTTACCTTCTACCAGGCGTGGCGTTATCGAAATTGGGTCATCGATGCATTCTATCGTGATCTTTCCTACTACGATTTTGTCAGGGCGCAGATTGCCGGCGACCTCTTGCCTTGGGAGACGGATCAGCAGCGGGCGGATCAACTTGTCGCTGCAACCTTTCTCGCGCTCGGTCCAAAGATGCTCACCGAACGCGACAAAGAGAAACTCTGGCTCGATACGGCCGACGAGCAGGTCGATACGATGGGACGTGCCTTTCTCGGACTCACGCTCGGCTGCGCGCGCTGCCATGACCACAAATTTGATCCGGTGTCACAGGAGGACTACTACGCTGTCGCCGGGATTTTCCGTTCCACCGAAGTCGTCACCGGCACGCGCAATGGCTGCGTCAACGTCGCTAGCTGGATCGAGCGCCCATTGCCTGTTGCAGGCGAGGCTGGTGAGATTCTCCGGAAGAAAGTGGAGCGCCTCGAACTCGCGATGCGCCTGACGGTGGAGAAGAGCTTCATGAAAAAAGCCGGTGGAAAAATGGCGCTCGGCAATATCCCTCTTGCGGGAGTCATCTACGATAATGATGATGCAGAACTGATCGGCGACTGGACCGAGTCGACGTACTCCGCAAATCGCTTCGGATCGAACTACGTTCACGACGATCAGAAGGGAAAAGGGAAGAATAAGGTCGTCTTTCGAGGCAGCCTGCCCGAGAGCGGCGCCTACGAGATTCGCTTTGCCTACAACGCATCCGGCAATCGCGCCGGCAATTTGCCCCTGACTGTCGTAGCACGGGATGGTAAGCATCGGGTCATTCTTGATCAGACGAAATCTCCCAGTATTGGTGGTCTCTTGGAGCCTATCGGCCAATTCACCTTTGAGAAGGGTGGGAAGTGCGAGGTTATCGTGGAAACGCAGGGCACCGAGGGTCGGTACGTGATTGTAGATGCCGTGCAGTTCATCGCTTTGAAAGATATTCCCCGCGAAGCGGAGGCTATTGCGGCAGTGAAAGAAACAGACGTCGATCCGCTCCTGCGAATGAGCGAAGGGGATCTGAAAAAAGAACTAAACAAGCTGATCGCTGACCTCAAAGACGAGGAAGTGGCGATGGCTCCGCGGGATGCCGCGAATCCAGAGGATATTCACCTTCGCGTCCGTGGTGAAGTCGGGCAACTCGGTCCGCGAGTGGGCCGGGGATTCCTGAAGGTCTTGCAGATGAAGGAAAGTGTGGCGATCAAGGAAAAGGAGAGTGGGCGCCGTGAACTGGCCGAATGGCTAGTCTCGGAAGAGAATACCTTGCTCGACCGAGTCATCGTGAACCGCGTCTGGCAGCATCTCTTCGGCCGCGGCATTGTCGCGAGCGTCGATAACTTCGGTAAGCTCGGCACGCCGCCAACCCATCCAGAGCTTCTCGAATATTTGGCTTCAGAATTTCGAGAAAAGGGAGGGTCGATCAAATCGCTCATTTGTGAACTGGTGCTGAGCCGGAC
>JAKMGR010000099.1 GCA_022424805.1 Verrucomicrobiales bacterium | reverse complement strand
ACACGCCTGCGCCCGACCTCCGAAGCTCAGGCCCTGAAGATTCGCGGCGTCGGCCCCAAGAAAGCGGAGAAGTATATCACCCCATTTCTGGAAGCTATTCAGGAGTTTGGAGAGTAAAACTCTTTGTGCGATTTCCTCAAACCCTTTTCTTTATCACGCCGCTGAATCCAGTTGCACAGCAGGGACTTGTCGCCTTGGTTGCATATGCAACCAATACTCTCAGCTCTTCTGAAATGATGTTTTGTCGCTCTCTCTTTATTGTCCCAGCCCTCATCGCGACCCTGTTGCCCGCCCCTAACCATGCCCAGGATTGGCCTCGATTTCGCGGCGCAGATGGAAATGGTGTAGGAAAAATAGCGGGATTGCCTGCCGAAATTACAAAAGCGGACTACGAATGGGCCATCAAGCTTGACGGTATTGGACATTCCTCACCTATCCTCTGGGGAGATCGACTCTTTCTTACTTCATTCAATAAAGATTCCGGCGAGCGCCGTGTCGAATGCTACGACTGCGCCTCTGGCATGCAGGAATGGAACTGGGTTACTCCCGTTGCCGAACACAATCTGCATAAGTATAACAACTTTGCTTCGTCCACACCGGTCGCGAATGCAGCTGCCGTTTTCATCGTTTGGGGATCAGGAAAAAGCACGGAGGCTATCGCCCTCTCTCACGATGGGAAGGAGCTCTGGAAGCGTGAATGGACGGCTTTTACTTCTGATCACGGCTTCGCCGCTTCTCCCATCATTGTCGATGACGTTCTCATTTTTCACACCGACTCCGTCGAAGAGAAGCACAGCCAAGTGATGGGACTGGATCCCGCAACAGGAGAAACCATCTGGGAACTGGAGCGCGTCACCGAAGGAGAGGATGATAAGCATGTCACCTCTTACAGCACGCCTACTGTTCTGAACGTTGGTGGAGTCAACACAGTGGTCGTTTTTCAAACCAACGATGGCTGGAAAGGTCTCGCTCCCGGCACAGGCGAAGTGGCCTGGGAATATGCCGGTGACTACAATCTCCGCAGCGTCGGCTCGATTGTGTCAGACGGCGAAATGGTCTTCACTACAGTAGGATCGGGCGGAAAAGGAAAAGTAGCGACTGCCCTGAAGCCCGGCAAATCCAGCGAGCCGAAAGTGCTATATGAACTGGGCATTGCTGACGGTCTTGGGTATGTCCCCACTCCTTTGATTCATGACGGGTTGCTCTACCTCTGGGGCGATGGCGGAGTTCTGACCTGCCGGAATGCCAAAAACGGTGAGCAGGTGTACGAAGAGAGGATAAGCGGAAACTTTTTCAGTTCCCCGGTCATTGCAGACGGGAAGATCTATTGCGGCAGCCGCGATGGCGAACTGGTCGCCGTAGCGCTAGGGAAGAAGTTTGAGATAGTGGGACGCTCTCACCTCGACAGCGGAATGAATGCGACCCCTGCCATCGCAAAGAACCGGATGTTTCTCCGCACCGATACGCATCTCATCTCCATCCTCGGGAAGTGAGCATGGAGGTTCTCCGTTCGAAGCGGGAATTGGCAGACTGGATTCGCTCATGCGGCAATTCTGAGCGCACCCTCGTCCCGACGATGGGCGCCCTCCACCGCGGCCACACCAGCCTGATCGCTCTGGCCCGTGAAAAGACGCCAGAAAATGATGTCGTCGCAACGATCTTTGTGAACCCAACGCAGTTTGGACCGAACGAAGATTTTGATTCTTACCCACGACAGCTGGAAGACGACCTGCATCTCTGTGAAGAGCACGGAGCAGCTGCCGTTTTTGCTCCTTCAGCAAATGAGATGTATCAGGCCGATACTTCGATTTTAATTCACGAGTCTGCCCTTTCCCATCGCCTCTGCGGTGCGAGCCGCCCTGGGCATTTTGACGGGGTTTGCACCATCGTCGCGAAGCTCTTTCTGATGACCCAGCCCAGCGCGGCGATTTTCGGGGAAAAAGATTTTCAGCAACTTGTCGTGCTGCGTCGGCTCGTTCGCGATCTCGATTTTCCTATTGATATCATTCCCGGCCCCACCGTGCGGGAAGGCGACGGCCTCGCGATGAGTTCCCGAAATGCCTACCTTTCTGCAGAAGAACGGGCACAGGCACCCGTAATTTTCCGATCGCTGACAAGGGTGGCGAAAGAAATCAGTGAAGGAATAATCAAGACTCCTGATGCAGCCATCGCGAGCCTGACGGAAGAAATCGGCGACACTCCCCTCGCCCGTATCGATTACCTGGAGATTGTTGATTCGCGTTCTCTGGAGGCCATCACCTCTCTCGAAAATGCCAACCCTCGCCTGCTCGCCGCAGTCTTTTTCGGCAAGACAAGGCTGATTGACAACGTCGGTCTGCCTGCGTTGATTGACTAACATTTGGAGTTTGGTCGAAACAGGCGACACTCCCGATTCACTCATGGCACAGGAAAAGGCAATCTCTGATCCCGTATCTCACACCCCGGAAGGCAATGGTGATCCCGTTTCTCCCCTGACCGAAGCAGTCAAAGAGATCGAGAAAGCTGCCAACGCTCCGCAGAAACTCGATACCGACGCAATACCCGATACCGAAGTCGAAGCCTACGTCGATAGAGCGGTCGAGTCCGTTCGCAGCGGTGACTTGGAGGGGCTGCAAAAGTGGGCCATGAAAATGGTGACCTCAAATGAGTTCTGGGTCGATATCGGACTCATTGCCCTGACTTTGCTGATCTCCTTTTTCCTGTTTCACCAGTTGGAAAAAGGGAAAATGCCCTCGTTCAAGCGGCTCATCGATCGCATTCCAAGCCGGCGCAAACTTCTTCCCCGGCGGATCATCCTCGTGGTCACGACATGGATCGTGGTGCTATCGGCCAGCATCACGAATCTTTCGTGCCCCCTGTTGCGAACCTACTCACTCATCCTGACGTGCTTTTTCTTCATCAACCTGCCTTCCAAATTCATCACCTGGAAGTCGTGGATGAGCATCGTTTCCACCGCCCTTTTCGCGATCGTCGCGCTGCACATTCTCGGATTTCTCGATAATGTCACGAACTTCCTCGAACGTCTCGCGCTCGACCTCGGCACGATGCGAATTACTGCCCTTGATGTGCTGCAGGGAATCGTAGTTTTCTCCGTGCTATTCTGGCTTGCCGGATTTGCCTCAAGTTTGATTTCCAATCGCCTCTGCAAGGTATCTGATCTCTCACCGAATGTCCGGGTTCTTCTGACCAAGGCGATTCGCATCGGACTCTTCGTTGTTACCATCCTCTTCACGATGAGCGTGATGGGTATCAAGGTCACGACACTGGCGGTTTTTGGAGGGGCGCTCGGTCTCGGTCTTGGTTTTGGATTGCAGAAAGTGGTATCCAATCTTGTCAGCGGAATTATTCTGCTCGCCGACAAATCCATCAAACCCGGCGACGTCATCGAGATTGGGCAAACGTATGGTTGGATCAATTCGCTGAATCTTCGCTACGTCTCCGTGGTTACGAGAGACAACAAAGAACATCTCATTCCGAATGAAGACCTCATCACCAATCCGGTGATCAACTGGTCCTTCAGCAGCAAGCTTGTTCGAATTCGGGCACCCTTCGGCATTTCCTACTCTTCCGATCTTCGAAAGGCAATCGAACTTGCAACGGAGTGCGCCAAGGACGCGCCCCGGGTCGTGGCCAGTCCCGCCCCACGGTGCAACCTCATGGGGTTTGGCGACAGCAGTGTCGATTTTGAACTGCGCTTCTGGATCGATGATCCCCACAACGGCGTTGGTCTCGTTCGCAGCCAGGTCCTTCTCAGTCTATGGGACGCGTTCCACGAAAACGGAATCGCCTTCCCCTTTCCCCAGCGAGATGTCAATCTTCGCATTGAAGACGCGGAAGCGCTCTCTGCCCTAACGCGGGGACAAAATCCTAACGAAGACAAAACGTGAAGAAATACGACTTTATCGTAGTTGGCAGCGGAATTGCCGGCCTTTCCTTTGCCATCCGAGCAGCTGAGCACGGCAAAGTGGCCGTCGTGACCAAGCGCGAAGCCGCCAAAACCAACACCGCCTGGGCACAGGGAGGAATCGCCTGCGTGCAAAGTCCCGATGATTCCATCGATGCACACGTCGCAGATACTCTCGATGCGGGAGCAGGACTTTGTCCGGAACCAATCGTACGGAAAATTGCGGCCGAAGGGCCGGAGGCGATTCAGGAACTGATCGATTGGGGTGTTGAGTTTGATAAGAAGAAGAACAATTCCGGTGAAGAGAAAATTGCCCTCGGTCGAGAAGGCGGACACACGAAGCGTCGCATTCTCCACTACAAAGACACCACCGGCCGAGAGATTGAACAGAAACTTCTCGCTGAGGCCAGAGAGACGGAAAACATCGAAATCCTCGAACATCACTTCGCGATCGATCTTATCACAACGGCGAAGCTCGCACTCGCATCACCGCCGCGCTGCGTCGGCATCTACGTTCTCGACGAAGAGTCAGGCGAGGTCATTACGATGAGATCAGACCGGGTCCTCCTCTGCACTGGCGGCGCCGGTCGAGTGTATCTCTACACGACAAACCCCAACGTGGCATCCGGCGACGGCGTTGCGATGGCATGGCGAGCCGGTTGCGATATCGCGAACATGGAGTTCGTGCAATTTCACCCGACCTGCCTGTATCACCATGAACTGAAGTCGTTTCTGATTACCGAAGCGATGCGAGGAGAAGGTGCTGAACTGATCGACAAAGACGGTCGGAGATTTATGGAGGACTACGATCCGCGTGGATCACTTGCTCCACGTGACATCGTCGCCCGAGCGATCGACCAAGAGATCAAGAAGACAGGCGGTCCCTGTGTTTTTCTCGACATCACACACAAGCCCGCCGATTTTGTGAAAGACCGCTTTCCCAATATTTACGAGACTTGCCTCTCAGTCGATATCGACATCACGAAGCAACCGATCCCGGTTGTGCCTGCCGCCCACTACCAATGCGGCGGCGTTAACACAGACGTAAATGGTGCGACTTCGTTGCCCGGTCTCTGGGCAGTTGGTGAAGTTGCCTGCACCGGACTGCACGGAGCCAATCGTCTCGCCAGTAACTCTCTTCTCGAGGGAGTTGTCGTTTCAAAACTGGCACTCGCCGATTGTCTCGAAACTCTCCCACCTGAAAACAATCAGGATGATCTCTCCGTGCCCGAATGGGAATCCGGCGATGTTACCGACGTTGACGAGCTCGTCGTGATTTATCACAACTGGGACGAGATTCGTCGATTGATGTGGGATTACGTTTCTATCGTGCGAACCACGAAGCGTCTCCAGCGCGCTGCGACCCGACTTCGCAACCTTCAGAGCGAGGTGCAGGAGTTCTATTGGAACTTTCGAGTCACCACCGAGTTGCTCGAACTGCGAAATCTCGTCGAAGTGGCATCCCTCATCGTAGACTCAGCTGCCCGTCGCAAGGAAAGCCGCGGCCTGCATTACACTCTCGATCATCCCGAAAAAGATGATGACAATTGGCGTCACGATACCGTGCTTTCACGTCAAAGGCTGTCCTAGAGCAACAGCGAACTCTCCTACCTTAGTAGCATCTGATTCATCGGAGTTCTCCATAATTTTCGATTTTGATTGAAATTTCTGGAAAAGAGAGGACGAATATGTTCTCAAGCCCGCTCCATTTGGTATCTATTTCTTCCTAATTCGCACACCGAATCCTCGCCTGAATCGTTTCCTCACACGTGAGAATTTTCCTCAAAGCCTTAGCATCACTCCTCATTGCGGCGATTTCCATCGCTACCATTGACGCACGTGGGCAGAACCTTTCCGCAACCAGCGTTAGTGGAGGGAGCCGTGCTGCCGAAGCGATCGTTGGCGATCAGGACACAATAAACGGTGTGAAAGTGATCCGCACTCTCGCAGCATCGAATTCGGATATCCTCACTCCGGGCGCCCTTCCCGTTGCGATAGCCAAGCCGTCTTTACCCCGCGTTTTTGCTCCCACAAGTCCGCGCAACATCTACACTCGCTTTCCATGGAAGCGTAAAATTGTCACCACCGTTTTCTGGATCGGGGAAACGCCTACTGCGAATAATCCAGTGCCCAATACCGTCAGTGCCTGGGACATGCGCTGGACCTCGAACTACGGAGGCTACGACAACCCAAAACGAAGTGCCCGCGAGGGTTACATTCCGAAAGGGTTCACTCCCGGACAGAATCCGTTTTACTTCGCCCTCCCTTATAATGATATCACTCGCACTGGCACGAAGGCGTCAGCCCGGGCCATGATTCCCTGGTTCAAAAAGACCTTTCACCGCAGTGGACATACCGTTCTGAAAGGACGCTGGATCGCGATCCGTCGCGAAGGCCATACCTGCTACGCGCAGTGGGAAGATGTCGGACCATTTGAAACTGACGACTGGAAATATGTATTCGGCGACGACCGCCCCAAGACCCGAAACAACAAGGGAGCAGGTCTCGATATTTCTCCGGCGGTTCGCGATTACCTGAAAATTCCAAGTGGATACGGCACTGTCGATTGGCGCTTCGTCGATATTGACGAAGTTCCCGACGGCCCCTGGAAAAACTGGGGAGCCAACAATCCTTTCGCCAATTCCGCCCTCACCGAGAGTGGATCCGACAGCTCCTCAGAGAGCATTCTGAAAGTGCGCGAGTTGCGAGACCGGCTCATTGCGCTCGGCAACGCCGACGATTAGGAAGGGACCGACGCTCGCGTGGAGTAGAGGAACCCGCTATTGATATCCTTCTGCCACGAGCCTTCGTCTAAACAGCAGAAATGGCACACCAAGAGGCACCGGGAGGATGGCATCAATCGGCCAGGCCCGGATTTTGGTAACCGGGCTACTACCCGAGCACGATGTTTCGATATAACGA
>JAKMGR010000096.1 GCA_022424805.1 Verrucomicrobiales bacterium | reverse complement strand
CTTCGGACAGGGGCGTGTGATGACGCGGACTCCGTCGGCATGGGTGTCGACCAATTGATGAAATTTTTCACCGGCAATCGATGCTTCCGTGGCGAGCACGCCAACAATTCCACTGCGAGTTTGTTCTGCGGCTGGTTTCACCCCGGGTTCCATCCCCACGATGGGAGTCGGGTAAGTGGCCCTCAGAGGCCTGACGGCATGAATCGTCGCGGAGTTGCAGGCTATGACGAGAAGTCCTGCGCCTTGTGAGAGCAGGTAATCGGCGATCTCCGTGACCCGCTCAATGATTTCTTCGGGCGACTTTGTCCCATAAGGGCAATGCGACGAGTCGCCGACATAGTGAATTGCAGCCGAAGGCAAAACCGTTCGGATCTCTCGCAAGACCGAAAGCCCCCCAACGCCGGAATCCAGAATCCCAATTACTGGTGACGCCAATCCCATGCCTCCACTCCTTTGCTGCTCTACTTCTTCTTGTTCTTCTTGGGCATTCCGGGCCACCCGTAATCCTTGCGTTCTGCGGGTGGTTGATTGAGATCGGTATCGGTCGGCGGCTCCACTTGGACCATGTCCTTTTTCTCGTCGAGATTTTCATTGAGTTGCGCCTCGGTGACAGGCTCGCTCTTCACACCAGTTTCGGGAACGTCCATTCCGGCAGTCCAAACAATTGCGTTCAGGACGACGCGGCGGAAATCGTCGTTCGCCCAGTTGCGATGCCAGTGCCCCCCGGTGAAGCCGACTCCGCGTCCTCCATCAGCACGCTCGACGGCCCATAGCATTGTTTGTTTTTTACCGAGTCCTTTTTCTCCGGCGGGCGTCCAGTGAATGTAGCGATTGATGCGTTTGCGGGTCGGGACTCCGGTCAAGATGTCGGTCGCTGATTTCGGGTCAGCAAAGCGAATATTGTAGTACCACTCGTCGTTGGCTGTGAAGCCGGGGACGCCTGTCGAGATGGGGTGATCCTGCTTCAATTCGACCTCCGCGGTCCAGTGAGGATTGGTGGAAAAACCGGACTCGTAGTGGCCGCCGATCCATTGCTTGAAATATTCCCCCTGAGGCCCTTTCGGGACTTCGACGCCGTAGTGCATGCACATCATGCCCACACCGCTCTTGACGAGAGCGTCCATTTTTTCCTCGTGCCCGTTCACCGGATGCTTCGCGTTTCCGTCCGAGTAAATGATGACAGCCTCGGCTCCTTCTAGGATGGATTCGTCCTCGGGCCAGCCGTGATGAGCTTCAACGACTTCGACTGGTAGTCCGCTCTGGTCGCGCAGAGCGCGGGAAAGGAGAATCACTCCGGCGCGAAATTCGTGCTGCCCGGATGGGTGGCTTGGCTTTCCGGAAATGAAAACGATCTTGGTCGGTTCGGTCTCACCTGACAGGGCTTCGGCTGAATCACCACACGAGGTAGCGAGAGCAACCACGACACCTAGGACTATGACCGAGAAGGCGGCGGCGAGAAGCGAGCCGGTTGAGCGAGGGGATTTGTTCTGAGATTTCATGCGCGCTACTATGGGGGCAGGATGCGGATTGGGTATTTCGCCGTTCTTCATTCCACGAGAAAAAACCATCCTTTTGCAAGGATGGCCCTTTTCTTTTTGAGGGTATCGAGGGGTAAATTTGGCTCGTCCTGAATTACATCAGTAGTCGAGCGCGACCGCACCAATCTCTTCCGGGATGAGGTAGTCGCGACCGCCGGCAAGAGCTTCGGAAGTCTTTTCCAGCCATTGCATAACTTGGACTTCGGCGAAGCGAGGCAGGGCCGATGGATTGTTCAGAGCTCGAGCAAAATCAAGCTCCGTATTTTCCATGGCAGTTTTGAGATCGTCACTCATGGCAGGAATTTCGATCATGGAAGCACCAAGATATTTCGTAGCTTTTTCTGCGGCGCTCTTCTTCCACTCGACTACGTGCCCTTCGGCCGGCAGGTGGGCTATGACGTAGTCGGCAGCGTCGGCGTAAATGTCAACAATGTCGCTGATCTCTTCGTTGCATCGCTCGCTCTGACTGTTGGGAATGACGAGAGTCATCTCCGTATCCAGTTCAGCGAGAAGATTCTCAAGCTCTCCTTCTTCACAAATCTCTCCAAAGATTCGGGCAGCGCCTGTGTGGACATCGAAGATCACGGCGTCGTGATGGTCGAGAGCACCAATGAGTTGAGACATTTCAAATTGATCTTCGAGATCCCAAAACTGTCCGGCAAACGAGTCTGTCATGTCCATTCCATTGGATGTGACAAAAAGGGGATTGATCTCAAGATCCTTGAGATGGTGGGCGATAGCGCGAGCCGTGGAAGATTTTCCAGAGCGCTCCAGATCGTTGACAACGACAATGAGCTTTTTCATGACAGGTCGAATTTACAGTTTGACTGTAAAATTTATAACTAATACCGCAAGCCTAAAATTTAAGTTTCTCAAAATTTCTTAAAATCCTGATAAATTGGGCGTTTGGGAGGTAATTCTTAGGGTTTGTGTTCGTAGGTGTGGTGTTTCAGCTAATGAAGTTCCTAGTTATACGACTGCACCGATCGGTTTATGTTCACTTTTTCGCAGGAAATTTCGGCGAATTCCGCAATTTACAGGGCCTGACGGCCCCGAATTTCCGACATCCATGCCACTTTGTTCTCGGGAAGGCCTCAGTCATCACTTCCAGCATTGGCTTTTCCTTTGACGGATCGGCTTTCCTCAATAGGGTAGCGCCGTTGCCTCCAAAAGGACGGTGACGAAACCGTTCACTCACCTTGTTTAAACAATTGTTTGGAACGAAACGCTTAAAACAACCACTATGGCATCCTACGGAATTAACGGATTTGGACGAATTGGCCGCAACGTATTGCGCGCCATGACCGATGAACAGCTCAAGAATGTCGTTGCGATCAACGACCTGACTGACAACAAAACACTTTCTCACCTGCTCAAATACGACTCCACTGCAGGCCGCTTCGACGGAACTGTCGAGTTTGACGATGAGTCCATCACAGTGAACGGCCACCGCATCATCGCGACAGCTGAGCGCGACCCTGCTAATCTCGATTGGGGTGGCAAGGGCGTAGACGTCGTTCTCGAATCGACAGGTTTCTTTGTCGACCGCGCCGGTGCTGGAAAGCACATCGAGGCCGGAGCCAGGAAGGTCATCATTTCAGCTCCTGCGAAAGAGCCTGATCTGACTTTCTGCATCGGAATCAACGACAATCTTTACAACGCAGACGAGCACCACATCATTTCCAATGCTTCCTGCACCACCAACTGCCTTGCGCCGATGGTGAAAGTTCTCAACGACTCTTTCGGAGTGGAGAAAGGTTTCATGAGCACGATCCACTCCTACACTGGAGACCAGGTCGTTCTCGATGCACCTCACAGCGACCTTCGCCGTGCACGGACTGCAGCAGAAAATATCATCCCATCCAGCACCGGAGCTGCCAAGGCAATCGGCCTCGTCATTCCTGAGCTGAACGGAAAACTTCAGGGCGGTGCTTTCCGCGTTCCTACTCCAACCGGTTCCGTCACTGACTTCAGCGCCGTGCTGACGAAAGAGACGACTGTGGAAGAGATCAATGCTGCTTTCAAAGAAGCTGCTGAAGGCCCTCTCAAAGGAATTTTCCATTACAGCGAAGATCCCCTCGTCCTCAAGGACATCGTAGGTGATCCTCACTCCTGTATCCTCGACGGTCTAACGACGATGGCTCAGGGTAACTTCGTCAAGGTTGTCGGCTGGTACGACAACGAGTGGGGTTACTCCAACCGCGCCATCGACGCAATGGAACTAGTCGGAGGTGGCCTCTAAGGGCCGCCGCTGGCATTCTTACATTGCCTTTCGAATTTCGGGCGCCCTGGCTGCAAAGTTAGTGGCGCCCTTTTTTCGAGATATTGGATGTTGAATAGAAGATTCCTGCCAACCGCCATTATCTCAAATCAGAGATCCAATATCCAGGGATACAAAAGCCGGGTGCTGACTCAATATCCCTCCACCATTCAACCTCCCTGCGCGAAATGTCCAAACTCTCCATCCGCAATATCAACCCTTCCGGGAAACGTGTTCTCATGCGCGTCGACTTCAATGTGCCGCTCGACGATGACGGCAACATCACCGATGACAGCCGCATTAAGGGCGCGATCCCATCCATCGAGCATCTCACCAATGCAGGTGGACGAGTCATCCTCATGTCCCACCTTGGTCGGCCTAAGGGAGAAAAGAACCCCGCGTTTTCTCTCAAGCCAGCCGCTGACCGACTCGGCAAACTGATTTCAGCCAACGTGAAATTTGTCGGTGACTGTGTCGGCGAGGAAGCTGACGCAGCAGTCGCTGATTTGCAGGACGGCGAAGTCCTTCTTCTCGAAAACGTTCGCTTCTATGCTGGCGAGACTGACAATTCGCCCTCTTTCGCCGAGCGGCTTGCTGCCTATGGCGACATTTACGTGAACGACGCCTTCGGAACCGCGCACCGCGCTCACGCCTCGACTGCGGGAGTCACCGCGCACATCGACACCTGCGCGATGGGATTTCTCATCGAGAAGGAACTCGAGTTCCTCGTCGACAAATTGAAGGAGCCGCGGCGCCCCTTCGTAGTAATCATGGGCGGAGCGAAAGTTTCCGACAAAATCAAGATCCTTGAGCGTCTCATGGAAAAAGCCGACGCCTTCATCATCGGAGGAGCTATGGGAACGACCTTCCGTCTTGCCCAGGGCTACGAAGTTGGAAAGAGCTTCGTCGAAGACACCCCTGAAGCCCGCCAGATGGCACTCGAAATCATCGAGACCGCAAAGGCGAACAACGCCGAGTTTCTTCTTCCCGCTGACACGCGCTACGCGCAAGATTTCGCCGACGACGCGCCCACCGAAGTAACCGATCCTTGGGAAGAAGGCGGAGTCATTCCAGCCGACAGCGAAGGAATCGACATCGGCGACCGCGCCTGTGAAGAATTCGCCGCCAAGATTGCCGAAGCTGGAACTATCGTCTGGAACGGACCGATGGGAGTCTTCGAAAAGCGAGGTTTTGACATCGGAACGAAAGCCGTTGGAGCTGCTATCGCCGCCAACGAGAGCGCGATCAAAATCGTAGGCGGAGGAGACTCCGTCACTGCAGCGAACCAGTTCGGATTCGGAGAGGAAATGGATCACATGTCCACCGGTGGAGGAGCGTCCCTCGAACTTCTCGAAGGAAAAGAACTGCCTGGAATCGCCGCGCTTGATGATGCATAACAGGGTTTTGTCCACCATCCAACCCTGTTGCCTCACTGATCAAATCCTGTTTGAATCACTAACCTTTCACATTTTTAGCTTCTAATCTTCTCACGCGCCGCAGGCGCCCTACAAACATGAGCCGCAAACCTATCATCGCCGCCAACTGGAAAATGAACGTGACGCCCTCCGAGGCTACCACTTACCTGGACACGTTCCTCGCCAACTACCCAGCCGACACCCCTGTCGACATTGTCATCGGAGCTTCCTTCGTCACTCTGCCCAAAGCTGCAGAACTGATTGGGCCCAATCCCGCTGTCGCCGTGGCAGCACAAAACATGTCGCATGAAGCTTCCGGTGCCTTCACCGGAGAAACCAGTGCAGCGATGCTGAACGATGTTGGAACCGACTACGTCATTCTCGGACACAGCGAGCGCCGCTCCCTTTATGGCGAGGACGACGCAGTCATCAACAAGAAAGTACACGCCACTCTCGCAGCAGGGATGAAGCCGATTCTTTGCATTGGTGAATCTCTCGAAGAGCGCGAAGGCGGCCAGTTGGAAAGCGTTCTCCGCACTCAGCTTTCTGGCAGCCTTGCTGAAATCAGCGCCGAGCAGATGGCCGACATCGTCATCGCCTATGAGCCCGTCTGGGCCATTGGAACCGGAGTTACGGCAACGCCCGAGCAGGCACAGGATACTCAGGCTTTCGTTCGCAGTGTTCTTGGTGAACTCTACGGAGACGATGTCGCTGCAGCAACGCGCATTCAGTATGGTGGCTCAGTCAAGCCCGGCAACGCAGTTGAGC
>JAKMGR010000085.1 GCA_022424805.1 Verrucomicrobiales bacterium | reverse complement strand
AAACGATGTTCATTTCCTCGAGCTGGCGGTTAACCTCCGGGTTGTGAATGATTTCCCCAATCAGAAAAATTCGATTGTCGGGAAAAACACGACGAGAGGCGTAGGCAAGGTCAATCGCTCGCTCGACCCCGTAACAAAACCCGAACTGCTGAGCGAGACGCAAGGTGGTATCTCTAATCGTGAGAATCCCACCTCGGGAGCGGACTTTCTCGACAATCGAACTCTGGTAGTGATTCGCGACCTCGGCCTGGACGCGCTCCATTACCTCCGGCGTGCGCACATTGACTCGCTTTCTCTTCGGGGCAGTTGGCATAGGAAAATTTAAAACCAGACGTTGTCCATGTCGGTGAAGACAGCATCCGACGCACGGACCGAGGGGGGGGAATCAGGATGAGCGTAGTCCACAGGACGCGGAACGTTTTTGCCGAGAGTGGCATCTTCCGGGAGGCTCTTTTGAATGATCACCGGAGTTCCGACTTTAACCATGTGGTAGAAATCGTCTGCAACAGTTTTGTGCAGACGGAGGCAACCATGCGTTCGTGGGTCTGGCCAAACGGCTCCTGCATGGAACCCGCATCCGTGGGAGAAGTAGCCCCAGTAGGGCAGCGGATACCCAACGTAACGGTATCCGGAGGGCATTTTCCGGCGCTCTCCAGGCACTACCTGACCATCCTTAACAAAAAAGCCGTAGCTACTGGAGCGCTTCTTCACTTCTTTGTGCTGCACCTTAAACGTACCAGTCGGGGTAGGATCCGAAGGCTTGCCGATTGCTACCGCAGCAACGAACCGAGGCTCTTCACCTTCAAAAACGTAAACTGCTCGGTGATTCAAGCTGACTTTGATCTTCACCTTGCTCGTGTCCTGAACCGTTCCATAACGCACAGCCATACTGGCAGGAACGGTCTGCTCCGTTGGCTTGGTGGCGCAGCCGGAAACGATGAACGCCAGCATCGCAACGGCAATTCCGGCGAATGAAGCCCAATGCGAGCGAAATCCATAAACGAAAGAATGGGTCAGTTTCATGTCTCGTAAAAAGGATTCAAAAGTTACACCAAACCAGCCTCGGAGCGAGGAAAGTTAGAAAAATTAGAGAAAAATGAATTTTTTAACACTTTATTGTTGACCCATCTTAAATATCAAGTAGTCTTCCGATAGTTACTTTGTCGGTAACTGTCTGTTTGTGTTTCGTGTTTTGGGGCCACTTATCCTTCGGGGTAAGCGGCCCCTTCACTTTTCTGGGGAAGGTCCTGCCAGGTTCCTGCAACTTTTATCGGTTCAAAAAGGATACCTCTTCCTGCTTTGAATCCGTTCTCAGGATACCCTTTGCAGAAATTGTCGGAAATACTTAGCCGACAGTTGGATGGACAATCCTGAGCATTCAGCGTCTTTCCACACTCCGTCTCATCTATCGTGACCGAAATCGCGATCAATCGAATTTCCTGTAGAAGAAGAGAATGGCGCGTTCCCTCTTCCCACGTGTTACGGGAACTTGGGACAAAGTAAATTTGGCTGCAGAGAACTCAAGTTCACGCATCTGGTCGCTACCCATCTATTGCGTGCGCATGACGTGCTCCCCACGGGGGCGATGATATCGCCGGGATCATTTTTTCCCTATTCTTCCTCCGCGCCGCCGTCCATTGCAGTTTTCACCTCTGCTTCGACTTCAGCGTAGAGTGCTTCGTCGGCTTTCAACGCTTCTTTGGCCGCATCGCGACCTTGGGCGAGTTGAGAACCTTTGTAGCTGATCCAGGAACCACGCTTTTGGAGAATATCGTGTTCGATTGCGAGATCGAGCAGGGAACCTACTGCGGAGATTCCCTCGTTGAACATGATGTCGAACTCAGCTTCACCATAAGGGGGTGCAACTTTGTTCTTCACGATCTTGAGTCTAGTCCGATTACCAGAGACGCTTCCGTCGGAGCCCTTGATGCTTCCCGTCCGGCGAATGTCACAACGAACCGAGCTGTAGAACTTGAGAGCGCGGCCACCAGGTTGAGTTTCGGGGTTGCCGAACATGACACCCACTTTTTCACGAATCTGGTTGGTAAAGATAACAACCGTGCGCGCTTTGGAAATAATCGAAGTGAGTTTCCGCAAGGCAGCACTCATGAGACGAGCCTGGGCGCCTACTGTGGCGTCACCGATTTCCCCATCGAGTTCCTGCTTGGTAACAAGAGCCGCGACAGAGTCGAGAACAATAACGTCGAGTGCGTTGGAACGAACCAGAGTCTCGACGATGCGGAGTGCTTCTTCACCAGAACTGGGCTGAGAGAGCAGGAGATTGTCGAGATCAACCCCGAGACGACGGGCATACTGTGGATCGAGAGCATGCTCGACATCCACAAAAGCAGCTAGGCCACCCATCTTCTGCGCTTGTGCGACAGCAGTGAGGGTAAGAGTCGTTTTACCGGAAGATTCCGGGCCGTAGACTTCGACGATTCGACCGCGAGGAAATCCGCCGGCACCGAGGGCCCGGTCAATGATGAGGTTCCCCGTTGGGATGACCTCCACATCCATGTGTGTGTCTGTTCCGAGGCGCATGATCGCTGCCTCTCCGAAGTCTTTCTGGATTTGGGAAATGGCGAGATCGAGATTTTTCGCTCTCGCTTCGGCAATTCGATTGGTTTCCTTGTCTGCGCTTTTGGTGGCCATGGGTTTCTTGGATGCGGATTTCGGTTTCGCGGTCGGTTTTGTATTACGCTTTCCGGCCGCTGCTGTCGCAGGTTTTTTTTCCGAAGCGTCTGTTGCTTCTTTTGCGTTTGTTGCAGGGGAAGTCGCTTCCGACGTATCGGGCGCAGTGGCGGAAGCAGGAGCTTCCTTGCCATTTTCTGCGGCGGCTTCGTTTTCGTTAGGAGATAGCAGTTCAACCATAATATGCCAAAGGATTTCGGGAAGAATACATTGTAGTGTTCACAAGTCCAGTAAAAAAGTGAACAGAAGTCAATTTCACAGTATTTTTGTGGTTTCACAGAGTTCACGAATGCCCGAGATGCAGGACCGCAGGCCTGAATGGCGACACGCGATTTCCGAATCCTAGCTGGATCTTATTCCCAACAAATAGTGAGTCGGGCGTAAGCGGCCCTAACATAAACTTGCCTGCGAGTCGGCAGAATTACGGCTTGGCGGGGCCTGCCGGAACAGGCTTGGCTGGTTTGGAGACGAGATTATCTTTCACCTGATTGCCTCCATCGGCTGGAACAGCGATCGGATTCTCGACTGCCTCTCGGCGACCGTAGTCAGTGACGATATTGTCGGTGATCGAGTTGCCTGTGGACGTGCCAGTGGCAAGCACGGCGTGCGCATCCATTCCGCTGAATACGTTTCCGTTGATCACGTTATTTTCCGTGCTCTCCAACAAGACCCCTTCGCCGCTGTCGATCTGCCATTCGTTTTCGTGCTGCTCTTTTCTCTTCATCAGCCCTTCCCCGTGGTAGCTGTTCGAGAAATTATTGCCCGTTATCGTGAGGCGTCCGCTGTCCTTGGATACCCGCACGCCGAATTTGTGAATGATCGTGAAGGTGTTCGCGCTGATCGCACACCCCCAGGCATCCCGCATGTCGATACCGCCGCCAAGATCGTGAGCTATCACATTGGAGCTCAGGGTGATCCCGTAGCAATCGCGGTCGAGAATGATCGCCGTTCCCGCACATTCTTCGATCATGTTTCCGGTGACAACTGACCCGTAGGTGTTCTCGATGACGACGCCGTGGCGGAGATGGTCGTCAATATTGTTGCCATTGAAGGTCAAATTGAACCCATCGAGGCAGGTAAGCGCGTCGTTGTTTTCCTCAAAGTGATTCGCATCAACAACGATGTCGTGATTGCCGACGAGGTGCACGCCGGATTCCTTGTTGTATGTCAGGATACAGTCAGCGATGCGGGGATCCTCAAAGCAGAAATCGAGAAAAATGCCGTGGCCACCGTGATGGTCGATCGAAACGCCATGGAGGAAAATTTCCTGTATGCCCTGAGCGAAGATTCCGTGGCCGCTTTTCTCATTTCCACTGACGCGAAAATTGTCGGCCTGAATTCGCCAGAGCCGGGCCTTCTTGTCTTCCGCGTAGGCGTCAGGACGAATGTGAATCGCGGGTTGCTCTTCCTCGTTCTTGTTAATGATGTGAGTCGACGCACCCGATCCCTCAATCCTTGTTTCGGCAGTACGAACAACGAGAGGCTCAAAAATCTCGAAATTGCCAGGGGCGATTCGAACAATTCCTCCGCTCTCCGGCAACTTATCGAGAGCCGCCTGTATGGACTCGCCCTGTTTGACCTCAACCTGAACAGGTGGAGGAAGCGCCTCCTGAGCGGAAAGAATCGATCCGGTAACAACGAAAGCCAAACAAGCGTGCCATACATTTTTCATGGCACTGATCCTACCGACCACGCCCCGTCCGGGACAACCCCGGACCGAGCGCGTTTGCGCTTCTGACGAACCATGATGCGATTTCGCACCGTGCCAATGTAGCTGAATTTGAAAAAATTCAGGCAGCAGAGCTATGGCGCTTCTCAGATGACTCGGCCGGAAGATTACAATCTTCCGCTACACCCCCTACTCCTTCGGAGCTCCCTCGGCCGCAGCTTCCGCTTCACTTCCGTGCCCCGAAACAGGAAGAGCATCTTTGTAAGGAGACTCTTTTGCGACGTGAACTTCGGTAGCGTTGATCAGCAAATTTTCCGCGTTCGATCCTTCAGCAATCGTTCCGGCAACAGTGAGATAACTCAGTTCCTTGATTCCATTAAATCCTTTCAGACTGCTCTTGATGATCTTTCCATCATCATCAACGAATTGAACGGTAGTAATCGAACTCTTGATTACTTCCGGTAAATCGCAGCAGACGTCCCAGGGTGTCGTGCACTCATCTCCCGGACGCCGATTGCAGGGCGTAAGCTTGGTTGGATCTCCCAAAACGACCATGGCCCGACCGTCGATAAAGGGGTTCATTCGCCCCATCACTTCGCCGCCGATGACAACCTCGGTTCCAGGCTCCGGGTTCGCGAACACTTCGGAGATTTGCTTCAATTCCGCGTGAGCTTCTTCGACAACAAATTCGGAAAGGGCAGAATCGTCGGAGGTCGTTTCCGCAGATGGTTTTTCCTCAGTCGCCTTTTCGCCGCAGGCCGATAGGAGAAGCCCGGCAGCAGCAAGAAATGCGGGAAGGAGTTGGGTTGATTTTATGGTCATGGTTTTTCGATTTAGTTTCAGGTTAGTTTGATCGCAGCGCTTTTGGCAATGCCGGAGAAAGAGTTCGCCACGCGGGCGGAAGAATTCCCACCGTCCCAAGAGCGACGCCGACAGACAGGCCGGCGAGAATCACTGTGGGAGTCAGGGTGAGACGAAAGGTGCCGATGGAAAATGGAACCGACATCCCGTCGACAATCAAAAGGGCCAGAACAAACGCGAGCAATGTTCCGGTCAGGGTTGCGAGCAACGATTCCTGGACGAGGGAAAGAAAGATCGATCGACGTCGAAAGCCGATGGATTGCAGGGTTGCCAACTCGCGAATCCTCGAAGCAAATGCAGCGTACAATGTGTTCAATCCTCCAAAGAACGCTCCCGCAGCGACCATCACTGCGGTGAGCCATGTCATTGTGCGGATTGGTCCGTAAAATGCACCGAGCTTGTCGTAGTAGTGATCTTCCCGCACCGCAGCGAGTTCGAGGTCATTGCGCTGCAGCGTGAAAACTTCGACATCCTCGAACTCTGCCCCGTCAAGCCGAACCAGAACAGCCGATAGCGAATCCCGTTGCGTTAGAATCGCGAGATCGTTCCGATCAAACCAGACCTCCGATTCAAGCACTGTTCCGGGTGCGGAAAAAATCCCACTGATCGTCATCTCGGCGTCCTCAAAGAAGACGGAATTGCCGAGCCCCACTTCCTCCGGAATCACACCCAACTTGCGATGCGCAAGTATTCCCACCATGACTTCTCCCGGGCCGGGAAAGCGACCCTCTTCCAATCGAACTTTGGGATGCACCAGCAGCGCCTTTTCTGTCACTCCCCGGAGAAGCCCCTGCTCTTTGTGGCCGGAGTCTGTCACGAGCGGAGCCTGATAGGTGATTTCTCCGGAAACCGCAGGTTGCCCCAGTGATTCCTGCAATCCTCGAATCGCAGTAGCCGCAATCGACTCGGCTTCGAGGTGAACTTCGGACCGCTCGATCGATTCTTCACTTCCCTTGCCCATCAGGATCACATTTTTTGGTGATCCTGATGCGGAAAGAACCTCGTTCATCCCCTGGTTAAGCGCCGCCGCAGTCATCAGGAGAAAGACCACCAACGCTGCTCCACCGACGGTCTGGAGCAGACGCGCCGGATCGCGGAAAAGGTTTCGAACAGCGTAAGTGAAGGGAAGCATAGTCAGAAAAAGTCAGGCATTCAGGGTTTGGATCAGTGGCCTCGAAGTAGCGCGCCAGGCAGGATAAAGAGAAGCCAGCAAACCGAGACCGACCGCCACGGCAAGGCCCCGCACCAGAACCGTGAGCGAAGGAGCAATTGCCAGGGTGAGTCCTTCATTGCCAAAGGTGAATGACTTGAAGTGGAAAAACGCCATCGCGCCCAAAACTCCGATCAGCCCGCCGAGTAGCCCCAGCAGCAACCCTTCGATCACGACCAGCAAACTGATCCGGTATTTGGAAAATCCGATCGTTTGCAGGATTGCCGTTTCTTTGACCCGTCCCCGAACAATCAGGAGAAGTGCATTCGCAACGAGGCCTAACACAGCCACCACCGCTCCAATCCCGAGCCATCTAGTAAAGTGAATCAACTCGATCATTTGGTTGGCGGTTTCTGCAAAAAACGCCTTCTCGGGACGAGTGCTGGTCGGTTGCTGATCGGCGCGAAACGTTTCGTCTATCGCCGCAGCGACGGAGTCGATTTGATCAGCTGAGTCAACTTTCACATTGAATTGGGTCACCACTCCGAGGCCGACTCGCGATGCTTCCTGCAAGAAAGGCAGATGAACGTAGGCGACGTTGTTGTCCTGCGGTGAATCAGATTCAATGATCGCCGCCACCTGCACTTTGACACCAACGGCTTCAAATTGATCTCCCGGTTTCAGCGCACGACGCGCGGCAAAGTGTCCGCCGACTAGGGCAGCATCCGAACGTTTCAGAAAATCCTCGTAGTTACCTTCGACAATTCGGAGGTCCGGATTGTAGGACTTCAGATTTCCCGGAGGAATGCCTCGAAAGGTGATGACATCGAGCGAAGCGCCGCAGTTGTTGACCGTAATCTGAATCGGAATGACTTCGCGAACCCCATCGAGTTTTTTGATCGTCGGACCGTAGTGCTCGGGCAATCGCGATGTCGAAGGACAGAAGCGATTTTCCCGATAGACGACAAGAGTC